>JAAYNX010000141.1 GCA_012520615.1 Clostridiaceae bacterium
ATGTACAGTGACTTGTCGCCCGGTTTCTTTGAATCGGACATTCTCCGCCGCAGTTCCCAGTCTGTTTCACCTGCCATCTGCGGTTTCATCGTATGCCATGTCACAGCAAGGGATATTATATAACATCCTTTAAATGAATGCAAGAACTTTTTTTATATTTTATACTGTATAAATTGTATGAATTATAATATTAAATTAGCTATCGTAAGTAAGTGTTGTGACTGCTATCTAAGTGAAGCTAAAAGGTTCCCTTAATAAATAGGTATTTGGTTTTGCTAAGGTCTATATCTACATAATTTATACTTTTTCCGGCATTCTTAGGATTGGTGCCATCCCTGAAAACGCGGATAACCGGAGACTGCGGTAACAGTTTATTTGCAAAGACAACAACTCCCTTGTGATTTGTATTCAATACAACACCGGTCCCTACCGGGTAAAGATCAATGCGTCTTAAAAATCGTTCGCTAATAGTATAATCGAAGTGACGCCCGCTCAGACGGGCTATTTCTTTATAGACAACATCTGGAGAAAGCTTTTTTTTGTATACCCTGTCATTTGACATAGCGTCATATGAATCAGCAAGGGTAACAATTCTTGATAAAAGCGGTATTTCTTCACCTGCAAGATTTCTATTATAACCGGACCCATCATACCTTTCATGATGGCATAGTGCTATCATTGCTGCTTCTTGTGATATGCCTGCATCTAAAAGCATTTGATAGCCAATTACAGTATGAGCTTTCACTTCATTAAATTCGTTTTCAGTAAGTGAAGATGGCTTATTTAAAACATCTTCAGATATAGATATTTTTCCTACATCATGCAATAATGCTCCGGTACCTAATTGCTTCAAATCTTCAGGCGGGAGATTTAAATCTATGCCAATTACAAGAGAAACAACACAAACATTTACTGAATGTTCATATGTATAATCGTCAATGGTTCTGATTCTTGATAAAGTAAGAATTATATTGTCGGATGAAAGAAGTTGGCTAAGAATTTCATCAATGATATCACTAATTTTATCTATATTAACACCTTTTTGACCAATTGTTTGCATGACTTTTTTTGTCAACTTTTGTGCCTTAACGCGGGTTCTATGATAGATTATTTCATCGACATGGGGTGATTTAGCATATTGCTTTAAAATCTTTGAAGTATCTTGCTCCGGGTAAAGAATAAAAGCCTCGCGAATATCTAATTCAGCAAGCTTATTAATACCTTTTTCGTCGAGAATAATACCGGTAGGAACCAGTAGTATCCCCCTTTCATTATAAATAGGCTTAGCAACAACAGCACCAGGAATAATGTCGTTAATTGTAACCTTTTGCACAGTACTCCACCAATTTTATCATTAGTATTTTCATTGATTGTATTTTAACCCTAAAAATCAATTTTGATAAAAAACCCCTACACATACAATCATATGATTATTTTTGAAAAATATCAATAATAATATCGGTGAAAAATCTTGATTTATATAGATTATTAGCTATTTTTATATAAAAATGTTGTTCTGGAACTAGAATCAAATAATTATATTCATTATTGTAAAGGCAATTAAGCAAAGAACAATACTTATTGAAATCGTATTTAGTACAAACTGCTTGTTTTCCTTCTCATCATCGCTTACATAAATCGACACTACAAAAGACACTGGAAGTGCAGCAAAGGTGTACATTGCAACTTTGAATGTCTTGTCCAAATTAAGAACTCCGCCGATTATTAGCTCATTTATTATAAATGCCATCCCCAAAAGAATAGCCAACCTTAAACCAGCAGCTAGTAAAGGCCCACCAATTTTCTTAAAGTTAATTTTTAACTCATATCCAATAGCTATACAAATCAAAGGGGTAGTCAACCCTGACAGTAATTCGAGCACATCAAACACCGAGTTAATAACCGGCGAGGATTTCAAACCTTCAACACCGATGAAACTGATTGCCATACCTGTCGCAACGGCAATAATAATAGGTGACTTAAGAAAAGATAGTGTTAATTCCTTTATGGTTGATACTTTGCCATTTAATTTTTGAAGGTAGTTCACCATGAAAAAGAATACGAATACCATTGCCCCAAAGTCAACAATTGCAAGCTTATATATGTTTTCTGCACCATACACAGCGGAAAATAGCGAAAATCCAATCATACCAGTTTCGCCGCCGGCAAATAAAGCTGGGTAATATTTGTTAGACTTATTTAATATCTTTCCTAACAACATACCCAGCGAAAAAGTTATAATACATGCTATAAAAATAGCTACAATAATTAATATATATTTGCTTTCAATACTTATTTCTGCAAAGGTCATTATCAGTACGGCAGGTAACGAAATATTCAATACTATTTTCTTCATGTCGCTAACAGTATCCTGCCCGATAAACCCTATTTTTCTAAGTAAGCCTCCCAATATAATAAGAAAGATAATAGGTAAAATTTTTGATACGTATACTAATGTCTCTGCCATTGTAAGTCCCCTTATAAGTATTTTGCTGTTGTCTCCGCGAAGTATTTTAGTTTTTTATACACCCTGTCATTTACCGTCCCGGCAGGGTATGTACCATCAGGTAATCTGTCACCGGCCGGAACACCGGTTAGTAGTTCTATTCCTTCATCCACCGTCTTAATCGGATATATGTGGAAGAGACCTTTTTCTACTGCTTCCACCACCTCATCGGATAAAACCAGATTTTTGACATTCTGATAAGGTATTATAACACCTTGTTTGCCGTTAAGTCCATTAATCTTACATATCTCAAAGAATCCTTCAACCTTGAAAGTGGCACCACCAATAGGTTGAATGAATCCCATCTGGTTTACCGATCCGGTTACGGCAAGGCCTTGGTATACAGGCAAATCAGACAGGCTGGATAAAATTGCGAACAATTCTGTCGAAGAAGCGCTATCCCCCTCTACTCCGCTATAAAGCTGCTCAAAGCATATGCTTGCCGCCAGACTCAACGGTATCTCCTGAGCATATTTTTTTCCTATATAGCCGCTAAGAATCAACACTCCCTTGGAGTGAGTCGTTCCGCCTGTCTCTACCTCACGCTCTATATCCAGAATCCCGGTTTTCCCCATATATGTAGCGGCGGTAATTCTGCTGGGTTTACCAAAAGTATAGTCCCCAAGATCAATAACAGCCAAGCCGTTAATTTGGCCTACTTGATAACCATCGGTGTCGATTAATAGAGTTCCCTCTCTAATGAGTTCCAATAACTCCTCATCGTATTTACTCGATCTCTTCTTTTTTTCCACAATAGCTTTCTTAACATGGCGAGCAGAAACTAGGTAACTTCCCTCAATTTTAGCCCATGTGCCGGCTTCACCCAAAATATTTACTATTTCCGAAAAACGAGTTGTAAGCTTATTCTGGTCTTGAACAAGCCATGAGCTGTAATTAACTACCTCAGCCACTCCCGACCTGTCAAAATGCCTGACTCCCTCTTTATTGCAATAGGCTCCTATGTACTGGGCAAGACGTTGCACATTTTCATCATTCCAAACCATATGATCGTCAAAGTCTGCCTTAATTTTGAAGTACTTTCTAAAATCTCTGTCATAGTTGTATAGGAGATGGTATATTTCCGAGCTTCCCACAAAGATAATCTTTACATTTATAGGTATAGCTTCGGGTTTTAAGGCTGAAACAGCCACAAGCCCCATTTGCTCCTTGATGTTTTCGATAATTATCTGCCTTGTTTTTAAGGTTCGTTTTATTGCCTCAAAGGATTGAGGATTTGAAATTACGTCATTTATTTGAAGAATCAAGAAACCTCCGTTAGCCTGATGAAAGAGCCCCGGCTTTATAAGGGTATAATCGGTTATCATTGTCCCCATTTCATTTTCATATTCACAGCGACCCATCAGATTGTAGAAAGTAGGATTGTAATCAACTATTACAGGTGCGCCGTGGAGGCGGCTGTTATCTACTAGTAGATTTACTTTATAACGCTCGTAGGGGTTTTCTTCTCCGCTCCTCTTCATTAGTAAGAGTTGTGCTAAAGCGCTTTGTTGCTCATCTGCGTAATGCGGACTTACAAAATGCTCTATGTTCTTGAGTATATCCTCTTTTACATCATCCAAATATCCAATTACAAAAGGATATCCGTTATATTTATCCTTTAAATCATCAATATGAATACCTACCGCATAAAGAGCAATCTGATGCTCCCATTCCTGGATTGCATTCTCAGCGTCCATTTCTACTTCTCTGATTTTTCTGATTGTTTCGGAAGTTTCCTCTTGGAGGGCTTCAGATGATTTTGAAAGCTCGATTTTTATTTCCTCATCCAATGCCTTAAAATCTTCCTCGCTTAATGGCTCACCATCAATCACAGGCATAAAATAAACCCCTGAATTTGCAAGTTTTACCCTGAAACCGCGCTCTGCAGCTTCATTGCTTAGCTCTAAAACAAACTCATCTTTTTTGTCACGAAAAACTTTTATAATCCGAGAACGTTCTTCCTCATATTCTTCGCCGTCAAAAGCCTTGGAGATTTCCTGCTCAATAACTTTTACGAAGTCCTCCATATCTTTTTTAAATTCCTTACCCATACCAGCCGGCAAATTTATTGCCTTAGGTCTGTTTGAGTCTTCAAAATTATAAACATAACACCAATCATCCGGAACAGGCATGAATTTTGCTTGTTTCTGGGCACTTTCCAGAGCATACCGGGTTTTACCCTCCCCTGATTCACCCGCCATATATAGATTATAACCGTCGAATTGAATGTTCAATGCAAACTCTGTAGCCTCTGCCGCTCTTTGCTGGCCTATAAGTTCTCTTGACGGAGTCAACAAAGATGTATCTTCAAATTTAAATTTTGATACATCGCATTTTCTTCTTAATTGGTTTGAGTTTAGTGGTGTAACTGGCATAATGACACCCCCGTAATTAATGATTATTACTCTATCTACCACAATGAAAATATATGAAACAAAGGGTGTATTTGTTCAAGCCTTGCATGGGTGCTACTACTGTTCTCTTCGTCGCTTTGCTCCTTGCTCACAGTGTAGCGACCTTCAGCAGTAGCTTGCTTCCAATCAGTCTTCGCTGTCGCTTGACTTCTTGGGCAAGCCTTGCATGGGTGCTACTACTGTTCTCTTCGTCGCTCCGCTCCTTGCTCACAGTGTAGCGACCTTCAGCCACATAATAAGGGCGTCCTCATTATTGTCGGAATAGTAGCCGCGACGTATTCCCGAGGAAACGAACCCAAAACTTTCATATAAAGAAATGGCCGCCAGATTGCTTGCCCGCACCTCAAGAGTAATAGCGATTATCTCTAATTCCTTCGCTTTACTTAATAAAGCAGTAATAAGAGCCTTTCCGTAGCCTAATCTTCTATAATCACTGTGTATAGCTATGTTGGTAATGTGTGCTTCGTCTAAAATCTTCCAGAATCCTAGATATCCAATTATTTTTTTATTAACTTCAATGACCAAGTAATGGGCATTGAGGTTAAACAATTCATCTTCAAACATATGCATAGTCCATGGAATTGTAAAACAGTTGGTTTCAACTTCCAACACCTGCCCTAAATCTTCAGGTTCCATAATACGGATTAAAGGCTCGACAAAATTCATAAATCCCTCATTCTCTCAGCCTGAGACTTTCTAAGGTAAAAGGGTTCCAGTTCAAAAGCAGTTAGCATCTTGTTATTATAATATGCTTCCTCAGCCAAAAGCGCTGTTGCGGAAGCTCTGGGATAAGACATAGCTAGTTGCGAGCGTATTACTTTATCACCCAGATTTTCGCTTAACTTCGGAAAATGTAATTCCACTCCATTCCCAATAACCAAAATATTTTCATTATACTCTCTGGCTTTTATTATCCATTCGTCAATGGTAATGCCTGAATCAGGTTCGATTTTATCAAGGCTTCCGTTAATCTTCCGGTAATAAGCCGTGAAAACCTGATTGTTTCTGGCATCCAGCATAGGAGATATAATACCGTTAAAATCCGGCATTGAATATGCCAAAGCATCTAAGGTCGGGATTCCGCAAACGGGCCTTTTCAACGAATAGGCCAACCCCTTTATGGTAACTACTCCTATTCTTAATCCTGTAAATGATCCGGGACCAATTGAAGCAGCAAAAAGATCAACATCCTTAAGCTCCTTGTTCAGCATTGAAAGGGTGGTTTTTATCATGGGTAATATTTTTTGTGAATGAGTCTTTCCATGTTTTGTAGAGAGTTCAGCTAAAACCTTTTTATCCTCTACCACTGCAACTGATGCAGTAATACCCGATGTATCTACGGCAAGAGTCAACATTTTTATTTCCCCCTTTCAATATAAATAATTCGGCTGTCCGGATTGCTACCATCCCGTTCAAATCTTACATGGACAGTGTTTTCAGGAAGTATATCTAAAACTCTGTCACCCCACTCGATTACACAAATAGCGTCATCGGCAAAGTATTCTTCCCATCCGATTTCTAACAGTTCATCCGAATCATCAACTCGATAAACATCGAAGTGATTCAATACTACTTTTCCAATATATGAATTAACCAGCGTAAAGGTTGGGCTGGTTATATGTTTGTTAATGCCGAGACCAGCGGCAATACCTTTTGTAAAAGCCGTTTTTCCGGTTCCTAAATCCCCTTCGAGGCTAATAGCATCCCCGGCTTTTAACTCCTTTGCAAAACTTCGTCCCAGCTCAAAAGTTTCAATTTCTGATTGTGTTTTTACTTTTTGTATTTCCTTTGGCATCCATTCATCCTTCTTGATTCTCATAGACAAGCCGTCCATTAATAAATGTCATTTTTACCTTGTTAGAGTAGTCTAGCGGATTTCCCGGGTATATTACCATATCGGCATCCTTGCCAATTTCCAAACTACCTATACGATTATCAAGTTTAATGCATCTTGCTGCATTAATGGTTATGGCCTTCAGCGCTTCTTCCGGCGCCATGCCATCTCTCGCAGCGAGAGATGCACTTAGCATAAGGTGTTGTACCGGAACACAAGGGTGATCTGTCATAATAGCTACATTAATACCCGCTTTTGATAGAATCCCCGGTGCTTTTATGTTCTGATTTCTAAGCTCAATCTTAGACCTGTCGGTTAGAATCGGCCCTAATATTACATTATAGCCGTTTTCTTTTAGTATATCTGTAACAAGCCAGCCTTCGGTACAATGTACAAGAGTCATGTTCAGATTAAACTCTTTGGCAATTCTTATTGCTGTAAATATGTCATCGGTTCTATGGGCATGTGCCTTAACGAGTAATTCACCTTTTACTACCGGAATCAGGGAATCCAGCTTAATGTCAAACTCCGGTTTTTCATTTTCCTCTTTGTTTTCTTCATATTCTTCAAGAGCCTCCATATATTCCTTCGCCTTATATAGTTGCTCCCTCAAGAGTGCCGCTGTGGCCATGCGTGTTGTGGGAAGCTGATGCTTCTCATGATACACGGTTTTTGGATTCTCCCCAAAAGCAATTTTCATGGCACAAGGTGCTTTTATCACCATTTCATCTACAGTCCGCCCGTAGGTTTTTAGTGCCGCGAATTGTCCTCCAATAACATTTGCGCTACCGGGGCCTGTAACTACTGTTGTTACACCGTTTTCAAGAGCTTCCTCAAACGCTCTGTCCCCGTGATACACACCATCTATCGCCCTTAATTGAGGGGTAATGGGATCTGTCATTTCATTTACATCATCACCCTCAAAGCCCACTGAATCTTCCATCATACCTATGTGGCTATGGCTGTCAATCAGGCCGGGCATAAGAATCATTCCATTTGCATCAATAACTGTGTCGGAGCCTGAGATTACAGGCATAGCACACATATCTCCGATATTTGATATTTTCCCATCTTTTGCTGATATGAATCCGTTGTCATAATTTTTTCCTGCCATGGTCCAAATCTTTGCATTTTTTATAATTAGCATACGTCCTCCAGATAATAAAGCTCATTTACTGCACAAAAAAAACAGGTGTCAGCCTGTTTTTTATTATATCATGATTGTTGCGGTAGTAACAATTATGATATAACAAGGTTCCCGGGTACCCGTTCGGAATCGCAGATTTCGGTAACGGGTGGGGTTCTTATTATATCATGATTGGTACGGTAGTAACAATTAGGTTTAATTTTATGCTATTACCAGTCTGTCGATAAAGTCAATCTTCTGAAGGACCTCTTCCTTACCATCCTCAGTAAGCAGAAGTATGTATTTGCCGTTGGAATATACCACCTGACCATTTTTGTTAATAGTAAACCCAAAAACCCCCTGCTTAATGGAACGCAAATTTCCCTTGTTATCCAGGCACATAAGCTCCCAGTCCTTGGGAGCTATTCCCGGGTAAGGCTGTCCATTCAGTTTATTTTCCTTAAAGGTTTTTTCTGCATTTATGATATTACCATTGATTATTATTTCCCTTGGATCCATAGTCTTGGATTTAGCAGGATTGAATCCCTTGGATGTAAAAGAGTCACCGGTATGACGCACGGTAAAAAACTCAATAGCCTTGCCTATGGCTTTCAAAATTTTGAACGGTATTGTTACGATTTCCCACAAGGTTGCCTTATCCCGCTGTCCCTGATAGGGTTTCTTTATAAAATAGAGATTATTATATAAGTCTGTTTGCGGTTTAAAGCAGTCATATCCCGGAAGAGATACAGTTTCATCAACCGTACAGCGGTCAAGGTCCAGCTTGTTTATCGTTTTCGGTCCAATCCCGGCAAAAACACCGTGATAATCACGCCCTATTCCTGCCGAATCATAGAATACGGTCCTTTTTTGGGTCTTGCTCCATGTTGGATTGTCGTCCTGTGTATCCCCTTCTGTCACCAATCTATAGCGAGAATCATCTATATCCAATAAAGCTAGATTCTTCTCAAGGGACATCTTACTTACCGAGATGATAACCTCTCCTGTTTCCTCGTTTGAATCCATTCCATAAAATTTTGCATTGTTATCGTGTATAATGTGTCCATCCGGAGCTGTGTCACTCTCTAGGTGTTTAACAAAGATACCGGAGCAATTCTCCACAGATGCAGAATATAGCAGATTGGTTCCGCCCTGTAATAAGGTTATTCCGTTAATTTTACCACGGATATCCTGTGGATCGATGTTATGCTCTGCTTCCTGACGGAAGGCTGCATTCATCCCCTGAGTCTTCCATTCTTTCTTTTTCATTATATCTGCGGCGTTTTTCCGGTACTTTGCAATATACTGGCTTTCAAATATATCTAAGGTTTGTCCATTCAGAACCCCGATAGCATCCTTGTCGATAAAGAACAGCTTTTCCATTCAAACACCCCGTAAACAGTAAAATATATCTGAGGATAATCCTACCATGTAGTGATTATTTAGGCAAATATCACCCTTGTGTTTTTATGAGTTTTAATTCTCCAATGTTACTGCGGCCTCTTCAACTGCATGACTTAATATAACACTGCTGTGTACCTTACCGAGTTTCTTTACTTCCGGTGTTCTTACAAGAGCATATTTAATAACCTCATTCATATTTGAAACAGGAATCAAACGCATTTGTTTTCTTATGCTCTCTGGAATATCCTCAATGTTTTTCTTATTCTCAAATGGTAGCAAAATAGTATCCACGCCCGCCCTGTGAGCTGCCAGAACTTTCTCCTTTAGCCCGCCGATGGGTAAAACTCTTCCACGTAGTGTAATCTCACCTGTCATTGCAAGGTTTTTTCTTGCGGGTATGCCTGTAAGTGCTGATATCATAGCAGTTGCAATGGTTATACCCGCTGACGGGCCATCCTTAGGTATAGCGCCTTCGGGTACGTGAATATGCATATCATACTTTTTATGAAAGTCAGTTTCTATGCTGTATTCTCCAGCGACAGAGCGGATATAGCTTCTTGCAATACGGGCCGATTCCTTCATTACATCTCCCAATTGACCTGTCAGCTCAAGCTGCCCTTCGCCCGGCATAAGGTTAACCTCAATGGGCATAGTATCTCCTCCGACCGGAGTCCATGCAAGACCTCTCACTATACCAATCTCGTCTTTTTCTGCTGTTTTATCATATAAAAACTTCTGGGCTCCCAAAAAGTTCTTAACGGTTTTCTTTGTAATCCGCAAAGATGTTTTATCTCCCATAACTATCATCTTAATGGCTTTTCTAATCACAGTCGCAATTTGGCGCTCAAGATTTCTTACACCGGCCTCTTTAGTGTAATGAACAATAATCTCCCTTAGTGATGATTCGTCAAACTTTACCACCTTTTTATCAACACCATGTATAGCGAGCTGTTTAGGCACCAGATACTTAGAAGCAATACTGAGTTTTTCTTCCTCTGTGTATCCCGTTATATCTATAACTTCCATTCTATCTAGCAATGGTCTGGGGATAGCTTCCTTGTAGTTCGCTGTGGTTATAAACATTACATCAGACAAATCAAAAGGCACTTCCAGATAGTGATCTCTGAAATCCTTATTCTGCTCGGAATCCAGTACCTCCAGCATTGCCGATGCGGGATCCCCTTTAAAATCGCTTGACATCTTATCAATCTCATCAAGCAAAATAAGCGGATTTGCACTTCCTGCCTGTTTAATAGCACTAATAATCCGTCCTGGCATTGAGCCTACATATGTCCTTCTGTGCCCCCTAATTTCGGCTTCATCTTTTACTCCACCTAGGGACAACCTAACATAGCTTCTATTTAAAGCTTCGGCAATGGATTTGGCAATTGATGTCTTTCCCACTCCGGGAGGTCCGGCAAAACAAAGAATCGGTCCGTTAAGCCCACTCTTCATTTTTCTTACTGCCAAATACTCCAGTACTCTTTCCTTAACCTTTTCAAGGCCATAGTGATCTCTGTCCAAAATATCTGCTGCATGTTTAATGTCTAGTTTTTCCTCAGTCTTTTTACCCCAAGGCATATCCAGCAAGATATCCAGATAGGTGCGTATAACACCACTCTCAGCTGAGGTCGAGTGCATACGAGTCAATCTGTCCAGTTCTTTTAAAGCCTTTTTCTTTATGTCTTCGTCAAAGTTAGCTTTTTCAATTCGTTCTCTATATTCATCCGCTTCGGTAATCAAATCGGTAGAATCGCCAAGCTCTTTTTGTATTGCTTTTAACTGCTCTCGAAGATAATATTCTTTCTGGTTCTTATCGATTTGCTGGCGTACCTTAGATGTGATGCTTTTTTCCAGTTCAAGAATTTCATTCTCTTTTGCCAGGATGTCCAATAATTTTCCTAAGCGTTTTTTCGGTGATAATTCTTCTAATATCATCTGTTTATATTCAATTGATATGCCCAGATTTGATGCTATAACATCTGGAAGCTGAGACAAATCATTTATGTTCGTGATTGAAAGAGTCGCATCAGGAGATATTTTTCCTGAAAGTTTCGCATAGTTTTCAAAATGCTCTATTACTTGCCTTGCAAGAGCTTGTACGTCAGCTCTTCCACTTTGCAGATTCCTCCCGTTAACGGGCATAACTTCAACCTTGTAAAATGGTTCACTTTCAATAAAATTCGTTACCTTAGCCCTCTGTATGCCTTCTACCAATACTCTTATGGTATCGCCCGGCAATCTCAATAGCTGCTTTATGTGGGCAATGGTACCAAAGCTATTTATTTCATCAAACTCAGGTTCCTCGATGTTAGGATCCTTTTGAGCAGTCAAAAATATTTTCTGCTCATTTAGCATAGCTTCTTCTATCGACTTTATCGATTTTGTCCTACCCACATCAAAATGGAGTATCATATGAGGATAAACCACAATACCCCTTAGCGGAAGCATGGGAATAATGTAGCTTGTATTATTCTTATTTTGCTTTGGCATGTATATCATCCTTTCATTATAAGGCCTTAGCGTTAACAACAGATATAATTATAAAGGCGTGTATATAATATTTCAAATTGTTTCTTTTACCAATATATCAATTTGTCCCAAATTTTAGGTAGTAAGTCTCCAGCCTTATTTGGCGTTTTTAAATTATAACATACCACTGATTTAATATGTGAAACTATTTTAATCCCACTTAATTATATAAAAAGCAAAATGTGCAGATGTCAAAAAAATTAAGGCAGATTCCTCTACCTTAATAAGCCTAACTAATTTAACTTAATTTTAATGGTTAAGGGATAGTAATTATTTTCTTGCATTATGTAAATAATTACTATCCCCTATTAATATTTTATCCTAGAGTCTAGGAGTTCGCCAGTCTTTCAACAAGTTTGTCGTATTCAGGACTGTCAACAAAATTGTCTATTGATATATGTTCAGAATTAGGAGCAACTGATTGTGCTCTTGATGTTAGGGTGTGATGAGTAAATACAATGTCTGCATCACCGGGGATGTTTTCAATAGCAGCATTATTGACTGTAATGTCTAAACCTGCTTTTTTGAACTTATTTCTTAAAAGGGATGCTCCCATTGCACTTGAACCCATGCCAGCATCACAAGCAAAAATAACTTTTCTTACTGATACTTTTCTGAGAGCGGGTTTTGCCTTAAGATCTTTTACAGCTGCTTTAGCCTTATCAAGCTCTTCCTCACCACCAGTTTTCTTAACGAAGATTGCTGCAACAAGGAAGGACACTGCAGTAGAAGCAATTACACCAAGTAGTACAGGTAATAATCCGCCCTTCGGAGCCATTGCCGCAACAGCGATGATACTACCAGGTGAAGGAGCAGCAACTAAGCCTGCGCCAAACATACCGAATACTAGAACGCCGGTTGCACCGCCTGCGATTACTGCAAGAAGTAATATTGGGTTCATCAGTACGTATGGGAAGTAGATTTCATGAATACCACCAAGGAAGTGAATAATGATTGCACCGGGTGCAGATTGCTTAACGCTTCCTTTAGCAAACAGCCAGTAAGCTAAGAGAACTCCCAATCCAGGGCCTGGGTTTGTCTCGAGAAGGAAGAATATGGATTTTCCCAGTTCTTGTGCCTGTTGTAATCCGAGAGGCCCAAGTACACCATGGTTAATAGCATTATTAAGGAATAAAATTTTAGCTGGTTCAATGAAGATTGAAGTAGCTGGCAACAGACCTGCATTAACTATTGCATTAACACCAGCACCAAGGAATTCATTCAATGCGGATGCCAAAGGTCCTATAGCCAAGAAGCTAAGTAATGTCAAAGCACCACCAATAATACCCAAAGAGAAGTTGTTAACTAGCATCTCAAATCCAGGTTTAATTTTCCCATCGATTGATTCGTCAAACTTCTTGATTATCCATCCTCCGAGAGGCCCCACAATCATTGCCCCAAGGAACATAGGCATACTTGCACCAACGACTACACCTATTGTTGCAAGAGTACCGGCGACGGCTCCCCTTGTTCCGCCGACAGCTTTACCTCCGGTGTAACCTATAAGAAGTGGTAGCAGATAGGCGATCATTGGATCAACCAATGCCGCCAACTTCTCATTAGGTGTCCACCCTGTTGGGATAAAGAGTGCAGTAATTAAACCCCATGCTATAAATGCCCCAATATTCGGCATTACCATACCGCTTAGGAATCTTCCAAACTTTTGGATTTTGTCCCTAGCTCCGGGCTGCGCTTTCACAGCACTTGCACTTGATTCATAGCTCATTTTGAATCCTCCTTACTAAAATAATTGGTCTGTTAACTTAATAATAAAAATGAGACCTGAAACGCCTCTGGTATAATGGAAACTGCAAAACCACCATTACCTCCCAGAAAGGAGCGTTCAAGTCTC
>JAAYNX010000250.1 GCA_012520615.1 Clostridiaceae bacterium
CGGTGAAAAAAAGGATAATCTGAAAAGTGTCTGACCCTTAATACCGCTGGTAAGAAGGTAAGCAATAAAAAATGCAAGAACATTTACTATAATCAAAGAAAAAAATACGTATTTAATGGTCATCCCCATAGATGCCCAGAACTTTGGATCAGCTATGATTCTGGAATAATTATCGAATCCGACAAATTCTATAGTATTAGATAATCCATCCCAATTAGTAAACGTTAGGTATAGCCCGTAGACAAAGGATGTACTTATAACCGAAACAAAAATAAAAATTCCCGGGCCGGTAAAAATAATCTGCTCTACAGCTTCGTTCAACTTTTTTCTATTTTTCATATTATGACCCCTTCATGTAATATATATGGGTTAATTTCTAGTGGCCGCCATAAGAATTCTATTACTTCTATAACTATATTATAAGACTTTAGTTCAATAATGTCGACCGCTTGACATGAAAAAAGAATAAGTCATGCTAGATATTGTTATTGATGCGCATAGATATGGTTATATCCATATGAGGTGTTTATAGCTGTAATTCACTATATTATCCAAGAGCCCGTTAATAGGATCTATATATTGTTAGTTGCGGCCTATTAACCCTTCTATTAGATTTGATTTCGATACCCTGCTAAGTGTTATATCGGGCATAACTACTAAATGAGGGAGTTTGGAAGTAGCAAATAGCCTAATGCATATATTTCCCATGGTCTTGCTTTGTTCTGCTATATTTCCCACCTTATATGTCAAGCGTTTTACATATAGGGTAAAAAACTATATAATATAATCATAGGACTCATAGAGTTCTTCTGGTGGCCGCCAGAATTCAGTCCTATAACGGACTGTTGTAATCATCAAAGTAAGCATTATGTATCAACAGTAATCAAATATACAATAAGTAAATGATTCTGAATTGACTAGTACTGTGGATACAAATTTACATGTGGCTATTCCTTCAGGTTTCATGCTAAAATTCTAATTTTTATGTGAAAGTAAAAAAATAGGAGGTAGTGTTAATGAAAAAGCTAATTGGAAAGCGTATGCTTAGCTTTGTTTTGTCGTTTATCATGTGCATGTCACTTTATTCAGGCGTCTTTGTTTTCGCAGATGAACCAGAGATTGTTCAAGGTCCGACCATTACGGCTGATCCTAATTCACCTACTGGTTACACCGTAACATTTGTTTACTATAATCCCAATGCCACAAAAGTACAGCTTGCTGGAGACCTTACCCTGCGCGACATCAACGATACCGGTAACATAAGATATCAGCCGGAAGAATGGCAGACTGGCAGATACCACGTGGGAGGTACCGAATTCTTGAGGGATATGACTAATATCGGAGATGGATATTGGTCTGTTTCAATTCCTATGCACGCGGGCGGACTCAGTTACTGGTACCGTGTCTGGGATCCGACGCAAGAGTGGTCCAATAAACGTATTTGGGATCCTGCCGCTGATCATCCCAGGCCTGCTGGTACTACCAGTTACCGCGTAAATAATAATGATGTACTCTGCGCAGTATATGTGCCATATGATGAGAAGCAAAATGACCCAGTGCTGGAAAGCCGTGCGCAATATGAGTTGCCAATAGCGGATACGGCTAAACGAGGCACTGTCCAGTATATCCCATACACTAATATGTTTGGCGATGAAGGATATTATCTTGGTGTGTATCTGCCGGCGGATTATGATGAAAACCGGTCAGAACCTTATAAGGTAATGTACCTGGCCCACGGCATGTTTGGCGATGAGACCGACTGGATGGTTCCGGGAAATACCCCGAACATTCTCGATAATATGATTGCCAAGGGCGAAATAGAGCCGACCATATTTGTCACTATGGGTAACCATTTTACACCGGGAGCCCCGGGAAGATTGCCATCATATAATACGCAAAATGCGGCCGATAATTTGGTTCAAGCAATACTTCCCTTTGTAGAAGCAAACTTTAATGTTTCCAATAAACCTGAGGGACGTGGGTTTGGCGGATTCTCTGCGGGTGGAATGACTTGCAATAATGTAATAAAAACCTACTCTTCTTTATTTGGATATTACGGCTTTTTCTCCGGAAATGGTTCTTTTACTGCGGCGGATTATGATAAAATTGCAGGTTTAGCCAATGAAAATATCCCATTCGTTTTTTTGGGTAATGGTGTTTTTGAAGGCAGCCTAAATGCCTCTAACAACATACGAGACAATTTTAGATCCCGGGGAATACCCAGCGAGACGGCTCAAGTTCGCGGCGCCCATGATATGATGACGGCAGGCCAGTTGTTCACGATTTTCGCCAGAGAATACCTGTGGAAGCCTCAGTTGAAAGTTACAACAAATGCTAATCTGGTTCAAAAGGGCGACTATTTCGATATATCGGCATCATTTACACAGAAAACCTCAACTAATGCAGTTAGTCTCATCCTCAACTATGACCAGGATAAGTTCGAATATGCAGGCAACATAGGTGGAGATCCATCACAGGATTCATATATAGACGGCGTGACATACCTTACCAGTGATGTAGGAGAAGGTAGTATCAGGTTGACGATGATGATTCCTGATTATAATGCAAAGGACCTTGTAACCCTCCGGTTTAGGGCCAGGGAAGAAGCAGACATCCAAAATGCTGCCAATTCAATTATAGCAACTGCAGATTACGTCTTTAAGACATACACAGGTGAAAAGGTTATAGAGACGGTTTCAGGCGCTGTCGGCTTCACAACCAGCGGCTTGCCCGGTGACACGGATAATGATGGCAAGATAACATTGATAGATCTTTCCAACATTATTGATATGTTTGGAGTTAAGAGTGGAGAGGCACTTTGGGCAGAAGCCAGGTTCTTTGACTTCAACAAGAATAACGAGATTGATATTGCAGATATCGTAGCCATTGCAAAAAAAATCTCTTAATGATAGCATGAGCTGAAAATTTTTAAAAATTAACAAAGGGTATGCGCCGCAAATAATATTGCGGCGTATTTCCTTACATTAAAATATTAATTAACCAAACACTCGACTTTAGGAAGTTTAGAAAATTAAATTGTTATATTAACTTCAAAATCCCGGTGGCAGCGAGGGCAGTTTACAATATGTCTTCCTTTCCTTTTTGGAAGACGAAGGGTGGCCTTGCAATGCAAACATTTGCGATAACGATGTGTCTTGCTTTCGGTTATTCTGCGAATTAATAGTGAAAGTTTTGACTTTATCGGGTTCCATATTTTTAAGAACTTTTGGTTCTCAAGTTGCCGTTTGTATATATTCCGTGAAAAGGTCCTGTAAATCATTAAGATAAGAATAACCCATACTGCGATGTCCAGTACCAATAGCCTAATAAAAG
>JAAYNX010000127.1 GCA_012520615.1 Clostridiaceae bacterium
CTTT
The DNA here is from genome assembly GCA_012520615.1 of Clostridiaceae bacterium. Lineage (GTDB taxonomy): Bacteria > Bacillota > Clostridia > DSM-8532 > DSM-8532 > DTU059. Next base: position 5 of record JAAYNX010000127.1, read on the forward strand.
TGGCCTCTGGCAAGGGTGGGAATCTTAAAATAAGCTTTGCTAACTTTACACCTAAATTAGATATCTACAAGGAAATACTGAGAATCGGGATGCCTTCGTTCTATCGCCAAAGCTTGGCAAGTATAACAGGAATAATTCTCAATCAAACTGCCGGTCCCTTTGGTGATGCAGCAATTGCCGCCATGTCTATTGTGGCACGCGTTTTTCATCTTGCGGTAGCAGCATTAATAGGCTTCGGGCAGGGGTTTCAGCCCGTCAGTGGATATAACTTTGGGGCAAAACTCTATAACCGTGTGGTTGAGGCATTCTGGTTCTGCATCAAGATTTCCGTTATTGGTCTTACCATAGCCTCTATAATCGGTTTTATATTTGCGCCGCAAATAATTTCTATCTTCAGAAAAGATGACCTCCAGGTTATACAAATCGGTGCCGTGGCAATGCGCTATCAGTGCGTTACTTTTCCTCTTTCGGCTTGGATAATAATCAATAATATGCTTGTTCAAACAATCGGTAAGTCAAAGGAGGCTTCCATATTATCTCTTGCACGGCAAGGGTTATTCTTCCTACCGCTTATACTGACTCTGCCTGTATTTTTGGGTTTAACCGGGATACAGCTCAGTCAACCTCTGGCAGATGTGGCAACGTTTATTATGGCTTTACCTATGGGGATCAGGGTTGTCAACGAGTTGAAGCAACTTCAAAAGGTACAAGAAGTGAACACGTAAAGACTCTTCGCTTTGCTCAGAGTGACAGTATGCTATCAAAAAAGGACTGAGTCCGGTTGAATACCGAATTCAGTCCCTAGGAGCTGCTTAATTAAACTGTCCAATATATGGGGTTTAGTTCACGATAACCCCGTCCTCTTATATTATTCAGATTAGAACATTGGTACAACCGCACCATTGTATTTACCTTCGATAAAGGTTTTAACCTTTTCACTCTTAAGAGCATTTACAAGCTCTAAAATAGCCGGATTCTTCTCATTTCCTTCCTTGACGCAGAGAATATTTGTATAATTATTCTTGATTACGTCGGAATCCTTGTCTTCGATTGCCAGTGCATCAGTGGTTGCGTTAAGCCCTGCTTGAATGGCATAGTTACCATTTATTACAGCAAGGTCAACGTCTTGCAGGGATAATGTCAACTGAGCGGCTTCAATTTCTTTTATAACAAGATTTTTTGGATTCTCAGCGATATCCAGAATAGTTGCTGAAAAGTCAGCATTTTCCTTTAACTTAATCAGACCCTGTGCCTCTAACAGCATTAGCGCACGAGCTTCATTTGTTCCATCATTGGGAACAGATATTATGGCGCCGTCTTTTAACTCCTCAAGAGAAGCTGTTTTTCCTGCAAAAATACCGAATGGCTCATAATGAATAGATGCTACAGATACAATATGGGTACCACGATCCTCATTGAACTGTTTCAGATATTGAATATGCTGAAAATAATTCGCATCTAAGTCACCGCTTTCCACGTTTGTATTAGGCTGAACATAATCAGAAAACTCAACAACTTCAAGGGTTATACCTTTCTCAGCAAGAATCTCTTTTGCAACATTTAGAATCTCGGCGTGGGGTGTTACACTTGCACCCACTTTAATAGTTGACCCCTTTTTACTAGCTCCGCAGCCTGAAAAGATTGAGAGCACCAAAGTTAAAACCAAAGCTAATTTTACTATTTTTTTCATAATTATTCTCCTTTTAAAACGAGTTTTATATTCTCCCCACCTCTTAAGTGGAAATTACTATCTAATGCGTTTATCACATTTATTTGCTATCATGTTTCCTATTTCCTGAAAGATTTGAACTATTACGACCAGAATAAGAACCATTACTAGCATTATATCGGTCTGAGAACGGTAATAGCCATAATTAATCGCAATATTTCCAAGGCCGCCGCCCCCTACAAAACCTGACATTGCCGAATATCCCAAAATGGTTGTGGTCGCAATGGCCGCACCAACAATCAATGAAGGCTTTGCCTCTGGCAGAAGTACTTTCAATACAACCTCCATAGTTGAGGCACCCATTGATAAGGACGCTTCAATAACGCCCCGATCTACCTCCTTCGCCGAGCTCTCAACCAAACGTGCTACGAAGGGAGCTGCAGCTATAACTAACGGAACTATAGTGGCTGTTGAACCAATTGATGTTCCGGCAATAAATCTTGTTACTGGCATTACAGCTACCAAAAGAATAATAAAAGGAACTGAACGTAAGACATTCACTATTCCCCCTACTATTCTGTTAATTGTAGGGGATGGCCTTATGCCTTCTTTATCTGTTACTACCAGGAGCATTCCCACAGGCAACCCTATAATATATGCCATAACAGTTGAAACAATAGTCATATATAAAGTCTCCAGAAGACCTTGACCCATTAATGCCAACATACCTTCTTTAAACATAATCTTTTTCCTCCGAGTATGTGATTTTCTCCATTTCAAGATAAGCTGATATCTTTCGTACCACCTCGTCATCATCGGGTAGTTTTATAATCATATGGCCGAAAACCTGTCCATCAATATTCTTTGTGTTGGCAAATACTATGCTGACCGGAGCACCGCATTTTAAAATCATATTAGCTATGATAGGCCTATCGGCAGAGTTCCCTTCAAAAACTAACCGCAGGTATTTTCCGTCTCCGGAAATCTTTTCTGTGTATTCCCCTGTTGGGAATATAAGCTTCTTTGCGGCTATAGTTTTTGGGTGACGGAATACATCGTCCACTGTTCCGATTTCTCCTATACGGCTATTATCAATAATAGCAACACGATTACATATCTGCTCAATAACCTTCATTTCGTGGGTTATGATTATTATGGTAAGGCCTAGTTTTTGATTTAATTCCTTTAACAAAGCCAATATAGATTGTGTTGTAGTAGGGTCCAAAGCGCTGGTGGCTTCGTCACACAATAATACCTTTGGTTTGGTAGCAAGAGCTCTTGCTATTGCCACACGCTGCTTCTGGCCTCCCGATAATTGTGCCGGATAAGCTTTTTCCTTATCGGAAAGTCCAACGGTTTTGAGAAGCTCTTTTGCTCTGGCTATGGCTTCCTTACGAGAAACGCCTGCAAGCTCAAGAGGAAAGCAAACATTATCAAGAGAATTTCTTTGCATTAAAAGATTAAATCCCTGAAAAATCATTCCTATGGATTGTCGAACTTTTCTAAGCTCGTTGTCAGAATAGGAGGTGATGTCTGAACCTTCAAAGATAACACTTCCGGTAGTAGGCCTTTCCAGAAGGTTAATGCACCTTACCAAAGTACTCTTCCCCGCTCCCGACAATCCAATTATGCCGAATATTTCTCCCTGAAAGATGGAAAGATTTATATCATCCAGAGCTACCACGGCACCGTCACCGGTACCAAAAGTTTTATTCAAATTTTTAATTTGTATGGTAGGGATACCACTCATTTCCCTGCTCCTTTTCTGTCTTTTCTTTAATAAGGACTTCGCCCTTCATTTTTACAGTAACCCTCCGCCTGTAAAGGCGGGAATGCATCCTATTCTTTAAATATAAAAAAGCCCCTGATGAAATTCATCAAGGACGCAAGCATCTGCTTCGTGATACCACCTTGTTTCACCCACACTTCACAGTTTGGGCCTCCATGAGTACAGAAAAAATCGATACTCTCGCGCTATTACGGGCACACCCGTCGTAGCCTATACAATAAATATTGTAGTCGGTACGCAGCTCCAAGACCATGTTCAGCAATATCTTCCATACCCCTTCACACCCACCGGGACTCTCTTTGATGTAGCCTATCGCTTACTCTTCTTTTCATTGCCTTTATTCATACTTTATTAGTTTTTTTAAGTTTACAACATTAAACTTCATCCGTCAATAGATGGGTTATAATTATTGACCACGGTCTGATTCCCGTAAACCCATAGTTATTATTTCCCCGCCTATTGCCTTGGCTTCGTCTATATCATGGGTTACTATAATAACTGTTTTGTTTTTGGTATTGTCAGCCACATATTGCATGGTTTTTTCCTTTGTATTGTCATCTAGACCTTTAAAAGGCTCATCCATAAAAATAATATCGCTTTTCGCCAAAATTGCGCGAACTACGGCAACTCTCCTTCTCATTCCACCGCTTAGCTCTATCACAGGCTTTGCTAAATCATCTCTAAGCCCTATCTCTGCAAGATGTGAATAGATTTCTTCGTCTTTTATCTTCTTTTCACAAACCAGACGTACATTTGATACAGCATTAAAGCTCTCACAAAGTCTATCCTCCTGAAAAACAGCGCTTTTATTAGTCGGAAGTCCGGTTACGGCACCGCTGTCCTCACGCATCAACCCCATGAGAATATTTATAAGAGTCGTCTTGCCACAGCCCGATGGCCCCATAATAAAGGTAGTTTTATTTTCGGGGATATTGGCACTGAACTTATTAAGTACAATATTTTCACCAAAGCTTTTTGAAAGCTCAGAAATTACAATACTCATATTATAATCTCTCCAATCTTGCAAAGAACTTTTTAATAATGTATAAAAACAGTTTCTCAAAACTTATACTCAACACTACTATAATAAGAGTCCAAGCAAAAAGATCGGCGGTGGTGTAATAAATTTTTGCCTCATACAGCTTCTCGCCTATGGAACCATTAGTAATTCCGATAACCTCCGCTGCAATTCCGGACTTCCATGCAAGCCCCATAGCTACACTGCAAGCAGATATGAGATACGGCTTAAGCTGAGGCAAATAAATAAATATTATCCTTCGTAACAAACCTACACGGAATACATCTGCCATCTCAAGAAGCTTTTTATCAGTGCTTTTTATACCTTGGAGTATATTACTATATATTATGGGCAGTACCATAAGAAAGCTTATAAATGAAGATAGGTTTCCCTTACTTAGCCAAATAAGGCATAAGATAATAAAAGATGCCACCGGCACAGACTTTATTGTGGCAATAAAAGGCCAGAACATAATCTCTGCAAGGTGAAATTTACCTGCAATAGCGGCCATCAAGCTTCCTATCACAAGGCCAGAAAGAAAACCAGCCACAATGTGAAGAAAAGAATAACCGATTGAGGTAAAAAAATCAGCCTCTGTAAAGAGGCTGAAGAGCCTCTTTACAACAGCTATTGGAGTGACTAGCAGCAAGCTTTCACCAACTAACATGGCACTTATTTGCCATACGAATAGAGCAAAAGCCACGGATGCTAATTTTTCAATTCTGTTCTTATTTGATGTAGTAGAAATCATCTTCAGGTATTTTTCCCCCTATGGATTTAGGATTTTGCTCAAATAAAACATTGAGGTATCCCTTAATTGCATTTTTCATTTCTTCACCCTCCATAAAGGTGATATTACAATATGGTATGGCTTTCTCAGCAACTGCGGCTTTAAAAATATTAAACTTTTCTATAAGTTGTGCCGCCTCGGGAATATTTGAATTAACATACTCGGCAGATTCCTTGTACTCATCTAAAAATGCAGCAATCTGCTGTGGATGTTCTTCGGCAAAATCACTTCTTACTACAACTACTCCGGTTATTAAAGCACTGCCGTTATCTAATTCGTCCCAAACCTTTGTAAGGTCTATGGCTATATGAAGCCCTTCAACCTGTGTCTGGGCAATGGTTACAAAGGGTTGAGGCATCATGGCTATGCCACTTTCGCTTTGTTTAAGTAGCGCTACAACCTCATTTGGCTCAGACTTCCATTGAATATCTACATCCTTGTCCGGGTCAATACCATGCTCCGAAAGTAGATACCTTAACGTATATTCAGGTGTTGAGCCCCTTCCGGTGGCGTAAATGGTTTTCCCTTTAAGATCAGCAAAAGACTTTACTTCATCGCCCTTCTCAACAATATATACAACGCCGAGGGTGTTAACGGCAAGCAGTTTAACCTTTTTATCGGTATTGTTATATAAAACCGATGCAAGGTTTGCGGGTACAGCAGCTATATCCAGTTCCCCTTTTATCAGCTTTGGTGTAATCTCATCAGCCGACCCTACAATAGTGAAGTTATAATTATTCTTTGCAGTTCCCGCCTCAGCGGACTCCATTATCTTAATCATACCCATTGAGGTAGGCCCGGTCATGCCTCCAATATTAATATCGGCAGGCTCGTAACTGGGAGCAGATGCCTCAGGAGACGGTGAAGCTGTGTTTTCCTTTTGAGTAGCCTCACTTGTAGCATCGGGTGAACTTTGGTCAGGGTTATTTGAGTTTCCGCACCCGGTAATTGCTGTAATTAATAAAATCGTTACCAATAAAATGGACATTAACATTTTAATTCTACTACTTTTCATAATGATTATCCTTCTTTCTCCGCCTTATATTTTGATACAACTGTTTTCGTGCTTACCCCATTTAGCATACCAAGCTTTCCGGAAAGCGAGCTTGTTATATCTCCCGGTGCATCGATAACCACGCAAATAATAGAAACTCCAGCTTCTTTGTAGGGTATACCCATTCTTCCAACAATAAACTCCCCAAAATCATGTAGTAATTGGTTTACCTTGGAAGACATCTGGGTATCTTCAATGATAATGCTGATTACAGAAATCCTATGTTCCATACTTTATTCTCCCTCCAACAGTAGCTTGCTGCCAATTCAGACTTCGCAATCGCTCGTCTTCTTGGCAAGCCTTGCATGGGTGCTACTACTGTTTCCTTTCGTCTCATAGCTCCTTGTAAACAGTGTAGCAGCCTGCAATAAAAAAATCCGTGCCAAAAGGCACGGAAACAAAAGTTTCTATCGAACTATCCGTCACCTTTCCATCCGGGACTAACCCAAATGCGCAGGAGCACAATATTAGTTTCTTACTTAGATTATAATAAAGACATGTTATATTGTCAATAAAATAACAAAGTTTTTAATCTCTCATCAAACCACCTTCTAGAATTTTCTCAATAATTCCTTTTGCCATAACCGCAAAACCCTCTTTGTTAGGGTGTAACCAGCCATCGGCGTAATCCTCCGTTTTATGAGATGATATTTCTTGCCCGTCTATTATTGTGATGTTTTTATACCCGGAGGTTTCATCTTCTATTACCTTTGTTACGTCTTCCAAAGAGCCGCTTGGCTGTAAAACATCCATATTTCCGCGCCAGATGGGCGTAATTACTATAATGGGTATATTAATGAACAGTTCACACAATCGTTTAAAATAGTCTCTGACATTTACACGAATAGTTTCAATATTGGGCATTGTGGTCCAGTCATTGGTGCCATAGGCAACGGTAATCAGTTTTGGTTTAGGCAGCGTTTCAAGTCCCGCTAAGGATTCAGCCATAAAATAATAACCACCGATTCCTTGATTCAGTGCGTCCAGATTGAGTGCATCGGCCAATCTTGCCGTATATGAGCAGGATGGAGAACCGGCAACGAAACCCTGAGTAATAGAATCACCAAAACAATACATTTTTTCTTTAGCCGACTCAACCGCCTTGGTTTCACCGTTGCATTGTATCTCCTTAATACCTATTTCAGCAAATATCGGAAAATAAATCTTTACAATAACCGGTTTTTGCTCTGGATTGCTAAAGTTAATTCTTATTTTTCCAGACTTCGGTTTTGGTTGAGCCACTTTAACACCATCAACAAACACATCAAAGGAATCCTCAATATATATTCGCGCTTTTCCGTATTGTTGAATATTGTCCTTAAGCTCTTTTCCCATCTCTACCAGCTTAGATATCCCTAATTCCTTAAGGACTGTCGGCAAGATATCCAGTACAGAGGTCTTCTTGCATACCATAGAAATTTTGTTACCTGTGGTTTGAAAGAGAAGATACACACCTGTTGAACATCTGCTCATCAAACAGAAAATTACATCGTCAGAGTAAACCTCCATTTGGGAAGGTGTAAATCTTCTGAAATACAGAAAATCATCCTCATCTTCTTCGGTCCAAATAGCATTGTGTACGGCATCGTTTATTGTATCTTTACAAATTAGCATATAAGTTTCCTTCCGATAAAGATTTACTTGATATATACCCTAAAACATCCAGCCATTTAGTTTGTAATATAAAAAAATGTAAATTACCAAAAAGGGCAACCTTTTTCACTTGTTATTTTGTGGCAAATTAATTATAATTATTGTTATTATCTTTTTCAAATTGGAGGTATTACTATAAATACTACACTACAGGTAATAATTAACTTGTTCTCTGCTTCTATCCTCTTTGTAATTGCAATCAATGAGAAACAACAGTTTAATAGACACCTGCCTCAAGAAAGACTATTTATGTTAATGGTTTATACCAATATAGTTCTTTGTATATCCGATGCAATTGCTTGGTCATTGGAGAATTCTTCTGGTGCGTTTAATTATATATTGAATCATATATTCTCTTCTTCTGCGTTTGTTGCTATCCCTATTTTGACATACACATGGTTTCTTTACTCAATATTTAATATTTTCAAAGACACTGCTTTGCTTGAAAAATATGAGAAGCTAATGAAGCCGCTAATTATTGTAAGCGTTTTACTAGTAATCATTAATTCTTTTACTCATTTTCTTTACTACTTAGATGAAAACAATTGCTACCACCGTGGTCCTTTATTCTACCCCTATGTATTCTCTTGTTTTTCCATACTAATATTTACTTTTGGGATGATTATATATAACAAGAAGAAAATAAGAGTAGATCATTTTGCTCCAATGCTGTTTTTTGTTGTGCCGACAATTATTACGAGTATACTAGCCATTGTAATGTACGGAACGGCAATAAGTTGGGTTGGAACAACACTGGCAATATTCATCATTTATTTGTTCATACAAAGCCAGCGTCTGGGCACTGACTACCTTACAAATCTCTATAACAGGCGCCAACTCAATGAATACCTCCAAAACCAGATGCGTGGCAGGCGCAACAATGAAAAGTTCGGAATAGTTATGGTAGATATTAACAAGTTTAAAAAAATAAATGACAATTGGGGTCACACCACAGGAGACGAGGTGCTTATAACACACTCTAAACTCCTTAAGTCATCCTTCCGTGCAGGGGAGTTTATTGCGCGTTATGGCGGGGACGAATTTATTATCGTGATGAAAGCCACTTGTATAGAAGATATCGCAGCCGCAGTAAGAAGATTTATGGATTCTGTAGAGAGATTTAACAAGACGAATATTAAGCCTTGGACACTTAGTGTCAGTATCGGATACGACCTATATGACCCATCAATCTCAGATTTAAGTATTGATGAACTTTTAAATCACGTGGACAGACTAATGTATAAGGCAAAATTAGCTACTGGCACATCAGCCATGACGGTGGAGTATAAAGTATAATCCTTAAAAGTATCCCATACTCAATTTATTAGCTTAATATCTATAAGGCATTCATGACAAATAAATTTATCTTTAAAAACTCTTATTCCAATTTCACTCCTGCAAAAAATACATCTTGGCACATGCTTTATTAATACTATGGAATCCCCTCTAACATATATTTCGATTAAATCGCCATCTTCGATTCTTTTTTCCTGTCTCAACTTTTTTGGGATAACGGTTCTCCCAATTTCATCGACCTTACGAATAATTTTTGTTTCATACATTTAATTATTTCCTCTATATCAATGTTTCAATAATTCCCTATTATCATGCATATACATGGCAATACAATTAAAAGATTCCATGTTATTTTCTGCTTATGCTATTCTACCTATTTGAAAAAGAACTGTCAACGGGTGCATTTTGTAATATTTTGTCGATATAACCAATAACGATATTTTTATTATCAGAAAATCAAAAAAACAGCACTAATATGTTTGAATTAGGCTGTTTTTTGTTAATTTGACCTAACAAATATACTGTAATATAATTCCAACAAGGAGGTGTTTAATGTGATCGATTTCCAAAATGGATCCGTTTTTAAACTTAAACCAGATGATATCAGTAATGTACAAAAAGTTAAAGATTCAATGCTTATTGACGGTGAAGAGATGTTTGCATCATTTGTTGGCATAAGGGATAGAGTTATATTCACAACAAAGCGTGTCATTGCTATAAATGTTCAGGGTGTTACCGGAAAGAAGAAAGATTTTACCTCCCTTCCTTATTCTAAAATTCAGGCTTTCTCTGTAGAAACTGCTGGCACACTTGATTTAGATTGTGAACTTGACTTGTTTTTTAACGGATTAGGGAAAGTACGATTTGAGTTTAAAAGTGGTGTAGATATTGTTGCACTAAGTAAGAAGATAAGTGAATATGTACTTTAAAAATGTTCTTTGAATTATAATTATGGCATACCAAAGGAAGGTATGCCTTGATTATTTCTGAGAATGACCGCTGTTATGAAATTCGTCATAAAGCCTCGAACCTTTTAAAGGAGCTAAACATTGATACATCAACGGCAATAGACATTCGGAATATAATACGGAAGTATCTGCAAAAAGATGCAGACATAAAAAATAAAAGCCCGGATGAGCAAAAGCGTATCATCCAAGCTTATGTTAAAAAAGTAATAGTCTATGATAACACAATAGACATAGTCAAAATTATGGATTTGAATGGCATATAACCCGATGAATAATACATTTCGCAATACTTCTAGTGATAGGTGCAATCTCACTTTTCCCAGACAGTTGTTTCTCGATTGCGGACGCCCCATGAATAACAGAAAACCACTTTATCGCACGAAGTCAAATCCTTACTGGAAGCAATGTGGACATTAACTATCCGACTGGAATGTGCGGGAATATCTACATAAATTAATTCATCAAACACAGCCCTGTGCGCTATATTTTGGTATGTGTCTGCATCGGAACATTTGAGGGTATGTATCAACTTGTCCTTTGAATAGAGCTTACAACTTATTTTTTCTAAGATTAAGTCTTTCCCTTTCTTGTTTAGAATGGATAGTGTAAATGTAAGTCTTGAAACATCAACACAGCCTATATTGTTCCGCCCTGCGCCCCAATAGGCATCTACATTGGATATCTGAATGGATTTTCTGCCAATTCCATTTTGGATAGATGGCAGCAACGCTCCTATAAAGGTTCCTACAACTGTACCGAACACACCAATTAATGCGCACAACAAGTTTTCTGATAGATTTTCCATAGTATCACCCCGC
>JAAYNX010000249.1 GCA_012520615.1 Clostridiaceae bacterium
CATCAGCTCCCCATACCCTTCCTCTTCCATCTTATCCTTTGGAATGAATTTAAGAGATGCGCTGTTGATGCAATATCTTAAGCCACCTAATTCTTTGGGGCCGTCATTGAATACATGCCCTAAATGCGCATCCCCAAGCTTACTGCGCACCTCTGTTCTCACCCTGCCATGGCTTAAATCAGGTAACTCTTTAATCAATTCAGGCGTTATAGGTTTTGAGAAGCTAGGCCACCCACAGCCTGATTCAAATTTATCGGTTGAAACGAAAAGCGGCTCGCCTGTTGTTATATCTACATATATGCCCTCTTTGAAATTATCATAGTACTCATTTCTGAAAGGGGGCTCTGTATCGCTGTTTTGGGTGACGTTATATTGCATCTCAGTTAGCGTTTCTTTCAATTCAGCTTTGGATTTCAATTTATATTTCTTAGAGCCATCCTTGGCTTGCTTTAATTGCTCTGCATCTTTTGCCTGTTTTGCACTTTCAAATTTATCTCTTCCAATATGACAATACCCGTTAGGGTTTTTATCCAAGTATTTTTGGTGGTAATCTTCAGCCGGATAATAGTTTTCAAGTGGCCTTACTTCAATTGCTATTGGCTTTGTATAACTTTTTTGCAGCTCCTTAATTGAATTTAAAATTATATCTTTATCCTGTTCATCAACATAATAAATTCCTGTGCGGTACTGGGTACCTACATCATACCCCTGACGGTTCACTGAAACAGGATCTATAACGTCATAAAACAGCTTTAATATGAACTCCAACCTTATTTCACCCGGATTATATAATACTTTTACGGTTTCGGCATGGCCTGTGTTCCTATGGCAAACGTCCTCGTAGGTCGGGTTCTCGGTATTTCCGTTAGCATAACCTACCTCGGTTTCAACAATACCATGCACCAGGGAAAGATACTTCTCAGTCCCCCAAAAGCAACCGCCGGCTAAGTATATTTCTTTTAGTTCTTTATTTATATTATTAGTTTTCATAATAAGCATCCTTTCACTTTAAACGTTCAATGATTATATCTTACCCAAATATTTTAAAACGCAACAAAGCCGGTTTTTTAACCTCGAATGCTTCGGTCAGCCTCTTATCAATTTTTATTCCCAGCTCCTCTTGCAGGCATTTTCTGAACCTATAATAAAGCTTAACAGCTTTACTCCTTCTTCCGTCTGACATAAAGAGATTGATAAGCTTTAGGCATATAATTTCAGAGATATGGGAAGCACGTGATTCCCTTTGGTTTTTTAGAGTAAGAACAATAGAAAGAAAAAGCGTACCCAGACAATAGTTGTCCGGGCAAGCTTTTATCGTCAGAGTCTATACGATACCAGCATATTTTCGATGTCTCGGATAGATTTTTAATATAGGAAACGACGAGAGTTGTTTTCCCATAGCGGGCGGGTGCGCAAACAGTCACCGCCCTGCAATTTTCCATTCTTTCATGTAGATTCTTTAGATATTTAATTAACTCTAAAGTTTTTAATTGAGGCTTCAAGCTTAGCGGCTGCCTTTTCCAGCTCTTTTGCATGGGAATTAAGTTCTTCAATAGAACTCACTTGTTCCTCAGAAGATGCTGAAACTTCCTCAGTTGATGCGGCAATTTCTTCTGATACAGCCGAGATATTATGAATAGCTTTCATGGCTTGATTTTTATGATTATTCATTTCTTCTACTTCATTCGTGATATCCTTCACCTTTTGTGCCAACTCAGACATGGATCCGGCAATCTTTTTAAATACTTCCAAGGTATTATTAACCGCTATATTATGTGTTCTAAGAATATCTTCTGAAGATTTCGCTCTTTCTACAACTCTTGCAGTCTGGCTTTGAGTATTGATTATTATATCAGAAATATTTTTTGTGGCAGAAGCAGATTGGGAAGCAAGTTTTCTAATCTCTTCAGCTACAACTGCAAAGCCTTGTCCTGCATCTCCTGCTCTGGCAGCCTCTATTGCTGCGTTCAATGAAAGCAGGTTGGTCTGGGCGGCGATATTTTCTATCACCTTAATAATTTCGCCTATCGCTTCTGAATGCCCTGATAGTTCCTGGGTATCCACTATAATTTCTTGGTTAATAGCTGTTGTTTCTTTTGCTTTCATCTCAAGATCTTCAACAGATATAAGACCCTCTTCAGTTAAGCGAATTGTTGAATCGGAGAATTCCGCAATGTCATTGGTATACTCAGATACTGCATTAATTTTATCCGCAAGATTTGACATTGTATCCGCTCCCTGTTCCGAATCCGCAGCCTGTGCAGATGCACCTTGTGCGATTTCCTGAACGGTTCTTGCAACTTCATTAGATGCTATTGTAATTTGCTCAGAGGTATCTCCCACAACCTTTGAGGATTCTATAACCGCATACGCAGTATTTGCAGCACCTGAAATCAGTTCTCTCATATTACTTATCATTGAATTAATACTGCCTGTCAAAACACCAAGTTCATCATTCCGTTTGCTATTAAGGTTTGCTGTTAAATCACCTTTTGCAACCCTTTGTGATACCTCTAAAACACGTTGTAGAGCGCTCGATATGCCTAGAGAGAGAACCAGACTCGTAGATAATGCAATTATGAGAGCTATTACGGTAATAATTATTGTTACATCTCTTATGCCTCCCGCGGCATGTCTAAAGTTGGCTGTAGGCACAAGACCTATAAGTTTATATCCGGTATCGCCCGCTGAAGTTTCAAGATTTGTATGCATAATCATGTATTCTTCGTTATTATACTGATCTGTGAAAGAACCCTTTACATCACTTGAAATTATTTTTGAATAAAAGTCTTGGTTTATTATTTGGTTGGTTGATTCTGTTGTGTCAATCAGTTGTATTTCATCATTTACAGCACGAGTACCAATATCACGACCATCAGGACTGATAATATGTAATTCACTGTTATTTCCCAGATTTATTTTATTGAAAGTTTCTTCAATCAGAGCTAACTTCACGTCAATTATTAGTAAAGCTTCCTCGTCGTCCACCCGATTTATATTCCTTATCTGGCGAACTGCCGATAGCCCATAATTATTTTTATTAATGGAAGATGACCTGTTTTCATCAATCTCAGGATGAAATCCTGTCCAAAATATCCTCCCATCCATATCTTTTGCACGGGCTACAATCTGGCTGTCTTTAAGATTGTTATAAGCTTCGGCGCTTAGCCCATAACCAGTTGATGCAACTGAAATAACGCTATCTACTAAAAAAGTAATGCTTTCCATATATTTATTAGTAACCTTCAGCCTGCCGATGTAGTCATTTAGATTACTAATAGCTTGAATTTCTAAAAAAGTATCTTCGCTACCTTTAACAGAAAGATATTCTTTTACTTCGGAACTCAGCATGATTTGAGATGATAAAGCTTCAATATTATCAAGAGTTAACGCAAGCTTCTCATTAGTCTGCTGCATTGTTTGCAATATGGACGATGATGCAGTATCTTTAATAGCCGTAAATGCACTATTATACGATATTACACCAACTAAAACTATTGGTATTATACAGATTAAAAAGCCCGTTATTAATTTAGTTTTTATACTGGAAAACATTCCGACTTTTTTTACATTACTTTTTTTAGAAGGTGAATGAACTGATTGAGGTTTTCTTTTTAGAAATTTCATAACAATCCTGCCTTTAACTTTAATGTACATCAAAAATGTGGATTAGAACTCCTTCTCATTTTATCCCAATATTATTAACATTTCAACAGAATAGAGATATTAATAAGGAATTTATCCAAAGTTTTCTCTTTTATCGACAAAGCCCTCTGGAAAATTTCTTCCAAAGGGCTTTGTATAAATAATTTATATGTTTATAAGATTTCTTGGGGGAGTGTATATTTTAGTCCCTGCGCATCGGCAACACCGTGACATGTAACATAGCCCTTGTATGTATTAAGACCGAGCAATAGTGCATAATCCTTCATCATAGCTTCTTTTATACCCAAATTTGCCATGTTCAGAATATATGGCAATGTCATGCCAGCCAGGGCATAGGTCGATGTTTTAGGTACTGCACCGGGGATATTGGCAACGGCATAGTGAATTACTCCATGCTTAACAATAACCGGATCCTCATGAGTGGTAGCATGATTAATTGTTTCGACAGAACCGCCTTGGTCAATAGCCACGTCAACAATTACAGATCCCGTCTTCATGGTTTTAACCATTTCTTCTGTGATGATTTTAGGGGCACGGGCACCGGGTATCAGAACTGTACTAATTACAAGGTCAGCTCTCTTTAATATTTTATTCAGATTATATTCATTGCTGAACATAGTGGAAACACGGCCATTAAATGTTTCATCAATATAGTTGAGTCGCTCCTTGCGGATATCCAGGACTACCACATGGGCGCCCAATCCTGCCGCCATCCTAGCTGCATTAGCTCCAACAATACCGCCTCCCGCAATAACTACATTAGCCCCGGGAACTCCCGGTACACCTCCCAATAAAGTTCCAAGACCGCCATTGTTTTTTTGCAGCAAGCTAGCCCCAATCTGAACTGACATACGGCCTGCAACTTCACTCATAGGTGCAAGTAGCGGAAGATAGCCGTTTTGCAACTGTACTGTTTCATAGGCTATCCCGGTGATTTCTTTTTCAAGAAGTATTTCAGTAAATGTCGTATTTGGTGCAAGATGTAGATATGCAAAAATGGCTGAACCTTGCTTTAATAAATCGTATTCCTCTTCAATAGGCTCTTTTACCTTTACAATGAGGTCTGCATTTTGATAAATATCCTTGGCTGATTCAATTATTTCCGCACCCGCATTTATGTACGCTTCGTCACTGATACCGCTTCCTATCCCTGCACCCTTTTCAATGATAACTTCGTGATTCGCCTTTTTTAAAGCCAAAACACCTGCAGGTGTAAGGCCTACTCTAAATTCACTGTTTTTAATTTCCTTAGGTACACCAATAATCATAAATCAACCTCGCTTTACTTGTTTTTAGAACTAGAACTAAGATCTTCCCCATCTCTGTGGGCTGAGTAGTGTGATATGTTATATAATGTAATACTCCTGAAATTTTGTCCAGTAATTTTGGAGAATTTAATAAAAATTTGTATCTGTGTAAGTTTAACTAAGCTTATTTTGTCTTCTTTATTTGCTTTAAGGAAAACTTTCTAAATGTTATGATATAAGTAAACCATAACTGTTCTAGCGCGTCTAATTGTGTGAATGATCTTTTTTTGATATAGAATTAGGAGGTAATAATAATGTGGAAAAGAATTATAGTAATCACTCTAATCCTTGCCCTTTGTGTTTCGGTAATGTGGTTTTCTAACCCACTTGCACCGGCAACCAAGGTTTCAGCAAATACTTACAGAAGCGGATTTTCCGTTATCGCCGATAAGGAGGATGATAACGGAGTAGCTTTAGACAGCAGTTTTATTTTAAGCTCACAATCTGAAATAACAATAGATTATGTAAAAGAGAATGTTTCCATGCGTGGAGGTGAGTTGTTCACCATTACGCCCGGAGCTGACGGCAAGTTTATCCTTAAGCCTGCAGCTCCACTAGAGCAGAATAAGGTCTATTTCATTGATATTAAGACACAGATTGGCAATACAGTCAGCTTTGCTTTCCAGACAAAGCGTGACTTTACTGTCTTAGGCAGTCTGCCTGAAAACATGTCATCACATGTCCCCGTGGACACAGGTATTGAACTGTATTTTTCATACCCCGATGTTGAAAATATATCAAAGTATTTTGAGATTAGCCCCAAGGTTAACGGTCGCTTCGAGACAAACGGATACACCACTGTCTTTATTCCAAAGGAACTTAAGGCAGGCACAGTTTACACAGTAACCGTTAAAAAAGGTCTTTCAACTAAATCGGGTTCAGCTTCTTTGGCTGAAGATTATGTGTTCTCATTTGAAACCTCTCCCGATGAAAACAGCACGGCAGACCCGTATCAGGGCAATCTTTATATTAACCGCAACTGGATTGAATACGGTACAACAGAAATCCCTGCCGTAGCCTTCGATTTATACCTCAGAGACAGAATCAATTCGGCTGAAGTTACCCTTAATCTATATCGATTTGAAACTATAGATGAATTTGTTAAGGCTATAAAGAAAAAGGATGAGTCCCCCTTCTGGGCTTATTATGCATCAAGCAAAAACAGAATAGATACATCCGAGCTTGAACATGTTCTTGAATTCAAGCAGAGCTTTGATCTTAGTAAATGGCAGCAAAAATATATGTTGTTCCCCGAAGCCTTGAATTTTGGCTATTACTTAGTTGAATTATCTACCGAAGGGCTTACTTCACAAGCCTTTTTACAGGTTTCTGACATAACTGCCTACACCATAACTGATAAAGATAATACCCTTTTCTGGCTTAATGATTTAAAAACAAAGGCTCCTGTTAAAGGAACCGAAGTTTTTGACTTTGAATTAGGAAAAGGATTTTTATCCGATTCTTCAGGATTGGTTAAGCTACCTAACCCCAAAATTGATGATAATGATAACAATCCCATACAGAAGCTAT
The DNA here is from genome assembly GCA_012520615.1 of Clostridiaceae bacterium. Lineage (GTDB taxonomy): Bacteria > Bacillota > Clostridia > DSM-8532 > DSM-8532 > DTU059. The sequence continues at coordinate 6,504 of JAAYNX010000249.1, forward strand.
ACAGAGTAACAACCACCGACGGAAAGGTAAGCATCATAAACGCAGGTTACCACTATAATGATAATTACATTAACAGCACCAGCTTAAACTGGCGTTATATCCAGACTGACCGTACCCTTTACAAACCCAACGACACCGTTGAGTTCTGGGGCTTTTTAAAGAGCCGTATTGATGGGTCTCACCCTGAAAATGTTACGGTTGAACTTGCAAGCGGCGGCTATTACTATCCTATGAGATCAAAGATGATGGGATACTTCTTTCCCTTCCTGTCTAATCCGTTAGAAATCATTAATCTTAAGACTGATGGCGGGTTCTATGAGGGGAATATCAAGTTGCCCGCATTGGATCCCGGTTCTTACACTATAACAGTTAAAGACGGAGAGAATATTCTTTCTACAGGCTACTTCCGCGTAGAAAACTATATTAAGCCTCAATACAAGCTTGAAATTACCTCTGACAAAAAGGCTGTTTTTGTGGATGAAGAAATAACCTTTACAATAAAGGCCACATTCTTTGACGGAACCCCAGTTTCAAATGTTCCTCTAAACTACTATATAAATGGTTATTATACTAATTCTAACGGGCAGGGACTTACCGATAAAAACGGTGTTCTTGAAATTAAACACACACCTAAATATCATACGGATATGCAGGGGGAAACTTATGCGGGCATAAATGTCAGCGCTCAATTCCCTGAAACCGGAGAAATCAATGAACACTATAATTTCAGGGTTTTCGCAAATGATATAAACATCCAGTCCAAGAGCGAAATTATTGATGGTAAAGGTGTTATAGACTTTACTGTGAACAAGGTTGTTCTGGATACCCTAAACGATGACGATAATACAAACGACAATTATATAGGCAAAGCAGTTGCCGGGCAAAAGCTTAGCTTAAACCTTACTCATATAACATGGGAAAAGATCGAAACCGGCGATGAATATGATTCTATCAACAAGGTTGTAAGAAAGACCTATGAATATCGCGAGAAGAAAACCCCTGCCGGATCAGCTACTCTAACAACTTCCTTGGATGGAACTGCTAGATATGAGTTCTCGGTAGAACCTGATGATGAAGGCTACTATACCGCCGATATCACCGCCGTAGACGGTAATAACCGGACTATAAAAAACAATGTTTGGATTTACGACAATTCCGGGTACATAGGGTATCCTCGGGATTATGAGTACTTTTCTCTGAAGGCCGATAAGGAATCCTACAAAGCCGGTGAAACAGTTAATGCGCAAATAATAAACAATAAAAACGAGCCTTTGGGGAATATGTCCACTCTATTTGTTGAAGCCAGAAACGGTATTCAAAATTATCAGGTTAAGGATCAGTCGGCCTTGAGTATGGCCTTCCCCGAAGACTATGCCCCGAATTACAATTTGTACGGAATAGCCTTTACAGGAAAGAGCTATATAAGCACAATGGCACCTATTGTCTATGATTATAGTGAAAAAAAGATTGACCTTAAAATAACCACCGATAAAGAAGCTTACAAACCCGGTGATAATATGACTATAACCCTAGAGGCCAAGGATGCGGATGGCAAGCCTGTTCCGGCTAAAGTTAATATATCTTTGGTTGACGAAGCGCTTTTGAAGCTATCGGGCAACTATATAGATCCGCTGTCCGAGCTTTATAGCTGGATAGACGACGGAATCAAAAGATCTATGAGCACCAGAGATGACTCGGGTGTTTCTATCAGGGGTTCCGGCGGTGTTGATATGGCTGTTTCACAGGAGACAAAGTCAGATTCTGCTATGCCTGCGCCATCAACCGCACCTGCTGCACCATCAGGCGAAATGGAAAATGGCAGCAGCGTTTCAGTACGCTCTGAATTTAAAGACACTGCCCTGTTTAAGACAATTACCTTAAGCCCTAACGGTCTTGGAACTTATACATTCAAATTGCCCGATAATGTTACATCCTTTAGCTTGGCGGCTGCGGCTATTTCTTCCGACCTTTACGCAGGTTCTGAGGTTCAATCCACGAAGGTAACAATGCCCTTCTTTATAAACGATGCATTAAGCCTTGATTACCTTGCCGGAGATAAGCCCTGGGTAGGCTTAACAGCTTACGGAGACAGCCTTGATGAGGACGAAAAAGTATCATACGAGCTTACTGTTAAAGAAATGCCTGAATACAAACAAGTTACAGAATCAAAAGCTTTTGAGAGAGTATACCTGCCCCTGCCTGATCTTAGAGAAGGAACCTATACGGTGGTTATGACAGCCAGATCTGAGTCGGGCGAGGCCGATGCTTTAAGCCGTACTATTACAGTTCATAACTCTTATAGAACTATTGAAAATGCGAAGCTGAGTACTGTTGAGGCCGGGATGAAGCTAGATGCGGGAAAGAGCGGTATAACTACTTTGATTTTCACCGACGCAGGACGCGGAAGCCTGATTAATGCCCTTCACAATCTTTCATGGGAGTATGGCAAACGCTTGGATCAAAAGCTAGTATCCAATTATGCAAGATCACTTTTGAAAGAACTGATAAAGAACGATGCATACTATATTGAGCCCATTGAGGTTAATCCCTCCGAGTATAAAAACGAGGACGGAGGTTATGGAATCCTTCCCTATGCCGGAACCGATATGAACTTTACTGCCCTAATAACACCGCTTTTGAAGGATGTAATAGATACTACCTCACTGAAGATGTATTTTTACAATGCAGTAATGTCTGAAAAGAATGTTCAGGCAGCGGCACTGTTTGCGCTGGCCGAGCTTGGGGAGCCTGTACTTCTTGACCTTAACAGAGCAGCACAGATAGAAAACCTGACTCTTGAAGAATATATCTATCTGGGTATGGCATATGAAGCGTTGGGCGATCTTACAAAGGCAAATGAAATATATCTGGGGCGTATCGCTCCGGAACTTGAGCGCAAGGACCCATATATTAGGGTAAAGGTTAATAAGAACGATACTGATACCTCTTATAAACAGACTGCTTTGGTAGCCGCTTACGCCGCCAGAATAAACAACCCCGATGCTTCTAAACTATTTGATTTTGTACAACACAATTATTCAGAAACTCAGTATATCGGAGTTGAGAAGGCTTTGTATCTGTCTGAAATGGCTAACATTCTTCCCGAAACTGAAGCTTCAATAGAATATGTAATGAACGGAAAGACCAACCTTGTGAAGCTTGAAAATGGCTTTAGTGAGATAGTAAAGGTTCCTTCAATCAATATCGGAGACGTACAGATTAACAAGGTTACCGGGGATGTATCGGTACTGTCGATGTTTACAGGCTCTTATACCGATAATGTGAAGAATGATTCCGGCCTGACACTGACCCGAAAATACTATGATGCTGCTACCGGTGAAGAAAAGACAACTTTTGACTCAGATGATCTGGTTAAGGTAGTAATCACCTACACTATCGATAAATCAGCCATTGATAACACTTATGAAATAAGCGATTATGCTCCGGCCGGGTTAAAACCTTTGGATAACCCTTGGAGCTATGGTGTCAGAGATTTGTTAGGCTGCTGGTATCGCCAGTTTGATGGGCAAAAGGTTACCTTTGTGGTAGGAAAGTATGACAAAAAGAATCCTCCGCAACCGCTGGTTTATTACGCCAGAGTAGCCAGCCCCGGAGAATATGTTGCAGAAGGCACAATCGCTCAGGGATCGCTTGTAAAGTCAAGTATTGTAACCATTGAAGATACAAAAATAGTAGTTAACCGATAAAGTTTAAAGCTCAAAGCATCGCTAGAAGGGCTGTTTCAAAATCATTAATTTGATTAGAAACAGCCCTTTTCTTTTAATATTGCGGATGCCACAGTAGCTTGCAGCAAAGAAGCCTTCACTTTCAGCTCGGCTTCTTGGGCAAGCCTTGCATGGGACGTACATCTGCTTCTGTAGATGAAGTGTATACTTTATTCTCTTCACTATGTTTGTACAATTACCTACGGTTAAAACCGGAATCGGCAGTGCATACGGAATGATGAGTCAAAGTTTAAGTCCTTTGACTCACGTCCCATCAAGCAAAAAGAGTCCATTGGTATTGGTTAGGTGTAAATAGCAACCTCTCTTTGTTAAGAATCCTAATAATCTTCACTTAACTACCATTCATTCAGAGTGACTTGGAGTGGCATTATATTTAGGATTCCAATAGTTGGATATCAATAAGTTAGACTATCTAAAATAAGAATCATTTTGAGACAGTCTTATTTTTTAAGCTTTAATAGTTTCTTTAATTGGTATATCTATAATCTCAAATGGCAAATTGCCCATATAAACTATACAGTTTAATACAAATAACTAATCTGTTCAGTCGCACTAAGAGTTGATTATTTGGACTTGTTCCCAATGAGTGATAATATTACTAATTTTTAGATAGCCGTTTTTCCCATAAAACGTTTATTTACTGGGATGTGCTCTAGTTTATAACTGACATTAACCTGTATCTAACTGAGTAAGAAAACAGGGGCTGCATCGTAGCAACAGCCCCAGAAAATTTTATTTAGAAATCTATCCTATGATAAAAAACACCGATTAATATACGATTTGCCCCTGAAGTTTTATTGAAATACTTATAGTTCCAAGGTAAAGATGTAAACTTGTAGTGTGGGTCGGGTGAGCAATAAGCACCAAGCGAATGCTTGTCATGTGAAATGGCCCAACACTTAATTAAAGCTAATCTTGCTTCTTTGGAAAACGAGGCACTTTCTATTGGTCTAGTTACATTCATACTTTTCCAATATGTAGAGGGCATATTGACATTTAGAGAATTCAAACCATAAAGACTGGCAGCTTCGTAATAACTTGACCATGTCGAATTGTAGTTTGCTACTCTATTTGTTAAGCAATCCCAAACCCCATACATACTTTCTACTCTTTGACCGCTTTCGTTTGCTACTTCATCAAAAACAGCGCGTGCAACAACTGCAAATTCATGAAGTGATGAAGGTGAGCTCGCATATCTCAAATTATAAACAAAATTACAAAAGGCGGAAAATGGTTCATAAGCACCAGCCTTTTCTGGTGGTACTTCAGAACAAAATTCATTATACCATGTCTGCATATATGATTTATATGCAGATGGATAACCTAGATTTATTAATTGTTGCTTTTCAATTTCAGTCAATGTTGGTGCAGCAAAACTTTGTGGTATAAAGGATACAGATAGAGCTACCACTAAAAACAATAAGGTAAGCTTTTTAGACAAAGCAGTTTTCATAAATACACTCTCCTATTATTATTTTATCTCTTGCGCAAGTTACATAAATAAAAGAGTAAAAAATACTGGCCAAGTAAATCAAGTAAATAAAATATAATAGGATTTTATTATGCTTTTATAATTGCTTTTTTCTTACTAAAAAGCTGAAATAATTTATTTAATGATTATTAAGCGAAGCCTAGTATTTATAACAAAGATTAAAATACACGAGAAAAACTGAGACGGGGATGCAAACAAAGTCTTGGACAGCTAAACAGCTAATCCAAGACTTTGTCGGAACTCCAATAGGCTCATATTTCCTTGTGATAATTTTATTCTTACTTTGTTATACCATATTCTGGCCAACGATAGTGACATCCGCAATCTGTATGAATACTATAGGATATTCATTGTCACAAAGTGTGTTGATTGCATCATCCAGAGAAAATTGTACAGCTAAATGAAGAAATCACCAAGATTGAGCTTAAAGAATTCGTGCGCAACAGCGTTGAGGAAACTCTGAACAGATTATTTGAGCAAGAAGCAATGGATCTAACTAATGCGGCAAAATATGAGCGTACTGAGGCTCGTTAAGGTTACCGAGCCGGACATTATGACAGGAATCTGACAACTACATCCGGGGAAGTGACACTTAAGATGCCTAAATCAAAGGGGTTCCCTTTGAAACAGCAATTATTGAGCGCTACCGCCGTCGGGAAAGTTCTGTTGAGGAAGCGCTGATTGAAATGTACCTAGCAGGTGTTTCAGTCCGACGTGTGGAAGATATTACGGAGGCTTTATGCGGCACAAAAGTATCTCCTTCTACCATAAGTGAGCTGAACAAAAAAGCATATATACATATTGAAGATTGGCGTAATCGCCCATTACAGGGAAGAAAATATCCATATGTCTATGTAGGTGGCATTTATTTACGCAACCGGGGCGGCGAGTATGAAAACATTAGTATACTTGTGGCAATTGCAATCAACGAAGATGGCTATCGTGAAGTACTTGGTGCTGCCGAAGGCATGAAAGAAAACAAGGCCAGCTGGACTGAATTCTTCCAATGGTTAAAAAGTCGTGGCATAGAAGGTGTTAAGCGCATCGTTGGTGATAAATGTCTTGGCATGCTGGAAGCCGCAGGAGAAGTATTCCCTGAAGCAAAATATCAGCGCTGTACCGTTCACTTTTATCGCAATGTCTTCTCAGTAGTTCCACGTTCCAAGGTTAAGGTAGTGGCTAAGATGCTTAAAGCCATACATGCCCAGGAAAGTAAAGCGGCCGCAAGAGAAAAGGCAAAACTAGTTGTTACCGCACTGCGTGAAATGAAACTCAAAGAGGCTGCGACCAAGGTGGAGAACAGTATTGAAGAGACTCTCACTTATGCAGATTTCCCATTCGAGCATTGGACAAGAATTCGTACAAACAATGTAATTGAGAGACTAAACCGAGAAATTCGCCGTAGAACAAGGGTGGTCGGCACCTTTCCTGATGGTAATTCAGCACTAATGCTTGTTTGTGCTCGCCTACGCCACGTGGCCGGAACCCAGTGGGGTAACAAGAGGTATATGAACATGAAACATTTAGAAAATACCGGCTTAGAGTCGGATTTTATGGTTGGATGGCTTAATTTATGTCAAGGCTACAAACTAATTTGCGAAAAATCTTGACGGTACCCTTTTAACTAAATCAAGTTGTATAACTTATTGCACCTTATCGACACAATCAAGGTTTCAGCCATATTTAAAGTAATGCACAAAGAAGTATTGGCATCATAAAAAGTGGGCTTATATTCTTTTGCATTATTAATTGAGCTATTGATATCCATCTAATAGATTTGAATAAGAAAATCCTTTTTCTCTTATATCAATAAGATTTGCATCAACTATTCTAAATTCTCCATTCCAATAATCAAGGACAATAAATAGATTACTCAAATATAAATTAGAACTTTGATTCTTTAGTACATATTCTACTATTATTTCAGGGAAACCATCATTATCAGTATCTTCACTCTGTAAAGATGATGGTGTTGGTGTTTCTATTTTGTCATTTATTAGCTCTTCAAATGTTTTACCATAATTTAGGCCACTAGTTTCAAATTGCTCCTTTGCCAAAATAATTTCATCATTCACTGTGATTTCGTTTTTCAATTCTATGGTTAGTCCATCTTCGTAATAATTATTAATAATCAAATCATCTAGTATGTCTTTTTTGGATAATAAATTTTTCTTTTTATCATATTGCAATAAAGTAATATTAGTAGAGTATGATTGATAGCCATTCATCGGATAAATAGAGTAAACAATAAATGCTTCATTGTTTATGTCAGAATACATCTTTAAGTAGTCTATTTTTAAACTACCAATTTCATCAACTTTTATTTTATTATTACCATATCTAAACCATGCAATGTTTTCTTCAATTTCAATAACAGGATTTTCTCTAATAGAGTTATTTTTAACATATATATTTAAGTACACAGGAACACAAATTACTATTAATACAATAATAATAAGTACAAATCTAACTCTTTTCATATTAACACACACTCATTCCTTCCATTTAACATATGGTTAAATGAATTTGCTTTTCACTATCTAAAAAATTTACAGTAGTGTACTTACGTAGTAATGGTATGTTATTATTCGTTTAATGTCAAGGCTTAGCTGATTCCTGGATAGCGTTAATTTACTGTAGGAAATCATTTCTTAAACGCTTAAGCGATTTCGCTTTTATATTATGTATGTATTGCCTTGTTACTTTTTTATCTTTTGCTATCTCTACTTCTGTTAATCCATCAAAATATATTTTTTTTATTATTTCTTTTTGGAGTGGAGAAAGCCTTAATAATAAGCATTCTAGTAATACATCATTAAATTTAGTCTCACAATAAATCAAAGAATCCATATTAACGTTTGAGCATAAAGTATTCTTTTCAATATTTCTCTTTTTAATTTGTCTAAAACAGTGATTTTTAATTGAAAATTGTATGTAATTAACTATACCGCCTTCGTTTGTTATATTGTCAGGTATTTTGTTAATCAATTCAATGAAACATAAAATCATATCACTAACCCCATCTTCCCCTAACTTCCTTCCGTACCTTTCTATTATTGGTCTAAACTGTATGATAAGTGCTTCCATACAATCTACCCGACCTTTTTTTGCCATCCTAATTATATTATAAAGCATATTTAATTGATTAAAGTATAGAAAATAATTAATTTTTTCTATACTTGTTCCTCCTTAATATTTTATATATTAAAGAGTAATTATGTGTTATTTTGTAAACTAAAGATCTTTGTTTATATTTTTCTCTTTTTTACTATTTGTTCTTTATAAAAATATGCCCATGCAAAAGGGATGTTCCACATCCTTCCTTTGTTTGTGCTCTATCCTATGGTAAAATACGTTTAATAAGATTTGGGTGAGGTGCTGATACATGAAGCTTGACAGGCTTGTATCAATTCTTGTGTTGTTGTTAAGAAAAGAAAAAGTGCAAGCCAAAGAGCTGGCTGAATTGTTTGAGGTTTCTGTAAGAACAATCTACAGAGATATTGAGGCTATAAATCTTGCCGGTATCCCAATCGTCACATATCAGGGTGTGAATGGCGGAATAGGCATAGCAGAAGGATATCGTCTTGACAAAAGTGTTCTTACAGAGGATGAGATGTCCACTATCGTTTCCACCTTAAGCGGAATCGCCCCAACAATGCCTGATAAAAAATATGAAATTATTATGAAAAAGATAAGGAACACTATCCCTTCAAAGCAGTTGGAAAATATGGATTCAAAGGTCAAGCAGCTTATTATTGATTTCTTTCCCTGGGGATCGGGTAAATTGCTAAAGGAAAGTATTTCGATTATAAAAAAAGCTATAGAAAAACATAATCTTATACAGTTCAATTACATAGACTTTAGTGCCAACAAGACAGTTCGTACCGTTGAACCATATTCTCTGGTTCTGAAGGGCCAAAATTGGTATCTTCGTGCTTGGTGCCAAATAAGACAGGATCTCAGGATTTTTAAATTGTCACGAATAAAAGATCTAACAGCTTTACAAGATAAATTTGAGCCAAGGAAAATAGAGTTTGACCATATAAACTTCGATACGGAATGGAAATATACCGGTAAAACAGTTACTCTGCAACTTTTATTTGATGGAGAAATAGAGAATATAGCCTTTGAATATTTTGGAGATAGCCTTGAAAAGCAAAATGATGGAAAACTACTTTTAAAAACGGTAATGCCTGAAGGTTATTGGCTATACGGTTTTATTTTAAGTTTTGGAACCGGTGTAGAGGTTATTGATCCTCCACATATACGCATGGCTATAGCTGACATATCAAAAAAAATATATAAAAAATATTCTTCTGAAGGACCATGACATACTGGTGTCATGTATTGGCTGATATAATTAAGAAAAAGCTTAAGGAGGCCATTAAAATGGATTATCAAATTACCTTGAAGCAACAAGCGTCGCAGCCTGTTTTATCTATTCGTAAATTCACCTCAATTTCACAGCTATCGCAAGAAATCGGCAGAGCATATGGAATGATTGTTACGTATATGCAGGAAATGGGGGAACAGCCGAAAGAAGCTCCATTTACGGCATACTATAACATGGACATGGAGAATCTTGATGTGGAAATGGGATTTCCCGTGTCAAAACCAATCGCAGGGCGAGGCGAAATTAAAGCTGGTGAGATTCCTGAAGGCAAGTATGTGGAAGGTATGTACAAAGGCCCGTATTCCGGGGTAGCAGCAGCATACGAAGCCATAAACGCTTGGGTAAACGAAAAAGGACTCACACCGACTGGTATAGCATATGAATACTATTTTAATACGCCCGGTGAAGTACCTGACAGTGAACTTTTGACTAAAATTATGTTTCCGGTTAAGTAAGTGAAGCATGAATCCCCTTGGCTTACATGAAAAGAGTCCAAGGGTATTTATTAGGTGGGAAGGATGTAAAAAGCATCCTTTCTTTTGTTGTAGGATGGTTTATCTCTATTTGATGGGACCATAGTGCGAGAATATGACTTCTGCTCCCTTGATACCCGTATTTAGTATCACCTACCAGAGGAGTTCCGTTATTAGACATTTGAACCCTGATTTGGTGGCTTCTTCCCGTAAGCAAATTTACCTCAATAAGGCTTAAGCCTTGAGACTGACTAAGCACCTCATAATCAAGTATGGCCTGTTTTGCTCCTGAAGTGCCTTTCTCTACCACACTAACTATATTAGTATTTTTATCTTTAAGGAGATTATCAGTAAGACGTCCTTTTAAAACCTCAGGACAGCCTTGAACCACGCAGCGATATATCTTTCCCATTTCATGATTTCTGATTTGTTCTGAAAGACGTGAGGCGGCCTTGGAGGTCTTGGCAAATACCATCGTACCACCCACCGGTCTGTCCAGCCTATGCACCAGCCCGAGGAAAACATTCCCGGGCTTATTGTAACGAATTTTAATATCTTCCTTTAAAAGAGTCAGAAAATCCGGTGCACCGCTGATATCTCCTTGAACGGGCACATTCGGAGGTTTTACCGCTATAAGCAAATGATTGTCTTCGTATAGTATCTCTATATCCACAATTCAAAGCCCCTTAATCATATAAAAATCTGCTCCCACGGGCACCCGTTTGAAATCGCAGTAGCTTGCTGCTAATCAGACTTCGCTGACGCTCGTCTTCTTAGGCAAGCCTTGCATGGGTGCTACTACTGTTTCCTTTCGTCGCTACACTCCTTGTAAACAGTGTAGCGACCTTCATCCGATTTCGGTAACGGGTGAGGTTATTAATACGCAGTATCAATGCTCTCGGGCACCCGTTTGAAATCTTCGATTTCAGTAACGGGTGAGGTTATTA
>JAAYNX010000063.1 GCA_012520615.1 Clostridiaceae bacterium
AATCTTTTATTTCATCATAAGTTGCCTTTGCTTCGGATGATGTTAAATCCAGCTCGTCCATGTCAACGGTAATGTCGATATATGTATCCGGCTTTTTTCTAACCAACTGAACAACCGTCTCCACATGTTTTGAGATGAGGGGATAGCTATCAAAACTGCGTTTTCAACCCCTGTTGTTATTGGGAACATATCCACGCTCGTACTTGGAAACATATCGAGAATTCACTCTCGTTTTTGGGAACAAATCAAGAGCAAGAGCCTTTTCACAATAAGTGTTACAAAATAGCACTTTTTTCAGCCTGACAAATTCATCCGCAAATGACTCTGCAGTTGTTCTATTATTATCTATGCTGATTGTTTCTTTATTATAATTTGCAGCCTTTGTCCAATTAAATGTTCCGTGAACTACTGTGCGAAAATCTATTATACAAAATTTATCATGCATAATATTTTTGTAAAGAGATTGAATTGTAACCCAATATGTAGAGAATTCCGACTCCAATGAAAACTCTGCATTTCTATTTTTATCATTATCATCAAGTACAATTTCAATAGTTACGCCTTGCCTCTTCTTTTTTAGCAGCTCTTCAAAAAGCTTTGGGTCTGTAAACCATGCCATTGCAACCCAAATAACATATTTTGCACCACGTATCTCATCAACTATCTGCCTATGTATATTGTCAAACAATACTTCCTGACTTACTTCCTCATAGTCTGATAAAGTACCAGGTTTGAAAAATATATCTGATAATGTATAATCATCATTCACAGGGTATACCTCATAACACATATTCTTTATGTATTCCACGTGTGATTTTATCTGAACCAATCTTTCTGGTATTATTTCTATATAAGCATACTCCTTACGTTGATTCCAAACTCCACTATATGCAAAGCCTGCTGTTTTTTCAAACTTTATATTTATTATTTTCAACAAAGGCAATAATTCATCTTTACAAGCATAATCTCCCATAGATACCATATCAATCAACAGCTTTTTGAATTGTTGTTCATTCAAATCATATTCCTCCGTTTCCTACCCTCAAACATATTTTTATGACTCAGAATCTATTTCCTTAACCGCAGAAAGCAATTTCTTCTCGTTTTCAAGAGCACTCTTTATTAAGGATTTCGTAGCATTTTTTAAGCTTTCTTCGTAATCATCCTGGGTAAGTTTTGCAGATTTATAGTAAAGTCTTTTATACCGATATTCATCTACCTTCTTTTTGGAGGCTTCAATTAATAGATTGCTCCTCTTAGTTAATTCATCAGTAAGGTTCCACCCACCAAGTTCAAAATGGATGATCAACTTATCCTCATACTTTTCAAACCAATAATAGTAAACCCAGTTTGTACCCCATGAACTATTTGTAGTTTCTAATGCCGGAAGATATTCGTCCATTGCTTTTGTGAAAAACTGCCACTTATTCTCATCCTTAAAAATAATCTGCCCATTATCATTAAGTTCTCTAAGTGTCTCACAGATAATTTCATGCTCTATAAAGTTATTAATATTAACATTTTCAAAAATTAACCGTAGTGCTGTTCTGTGCTTGTTATAAATCTCATTACAAATTCCAATTAACTTCTCATCTTTTTCTTTCATAATGTTCTTCCTCACTATATCAATATAATTCTGTATCACTAGCGAAACCTCATCACGAAGATTTATCCCTTTTATAGAATTTTTTAAGGATTCGATTATTTCCCCATATGAGAATGCTATCCAATTATCTGGGTCACTTGCTTCTCTCCCATAAGGAGTAAGAAATACATACAAAATATTATAATCTTTATACTCTGTTTTACTTTTCTCTAAATAATCATTTAACTGATGAGACGATTCGCTCGACCAAATCTTGTTCTCGATAATAACTGCTGTCTTTTCTTCGCGAGATACAAGAACAATATCCATGTGATTTGATTCCCTATATACCTGATAAGAATAAAAATCCTGCAGTAGCAAATCAAATGCATTATGTTTATTATGGTCACACTTACTAACAACCTTAGTGACAAAAGACTTGATAAAAGAATCCCCCAAACCATGATTCTCATTTGGATCGAAAATCCATGCCAAAATATTACTATGGCGAATTTCCATATTGGTAATTCTTAATACATCAAATAGGTTAAAATCATCAGTCCATTCATCTAATTGTTTTAGACATTCAATGTCTAATAAGAAATCCTTCAATGCCTTCTCTTCATTATTTGTCATTTTGTTCCTCCAAATATATCTTTTGCATTATAAAGAAATCGTGCAGCATTGCTTGGTCTTAGATTCCAATATTTAGAAAGCAAATCTTTGATTTTATCTTCTTTTATCTTTGCCTCGAACAAAGCTGCTGCAGCCTTAACAATATTTTCTTCCTATACAATAGTAACCTCTTCATCTATCATTTCCTGTCTTACTGCGCGATTATGAGCCTGAAACTCTTCCAAAAAATTAGCCATGATATCTTCTCCTATATTTTCGTTTGTTTTTTCTTTCCGTAGTTCTTTGGGAAGTAATCCTTTCCAAGCTGCCAGACATACTGATCAATTTGCTTCAGGTTATATTTATATAAGCCATAGAAGGCACGGAAATCGATCAGTATACCTTTGAATTTAACATAATCCTTTAAATCTCCATCTTGGAAATCTGAGAAGTTATCACGATTTCTAAAATACCGAAGCACCTCATCGACGTAGCTATCATAAATCGGATAATCGAGTGGATTATGATGGCTACAATACTTTGATGCAAAGGAGTAAAAATTCTTCTTTGTATCAGCGATAGTTACATATTGGATATCTCCAACCAAGGTAACATCACCGGCTTTAAGTCTCAAATCGATATCCAGAGCGCATATATGCTTAGCCACCGGGTAGATTGAGAAAATGTTAGTACTATAAAAATCATTAAGCGTTGATGCCTTTAATAGAATGTCGATAATGTCTGTATTCTTCGGGCATAACTCGAAGAACAGTTTATTAAGTGCATCTTCCTGCAGGTGGTAGTTCTCGAGGCCGTCCCACTTTGTAAGATAAATATCAACCTGCTCGATTGATGGATTAGGAACATAAACGTCCATTTTCTTCTTACGAGTATATGCAGGAATAGCAGTCTTTTCCCGCTTAGGTGTGGAAGCATCAGCAGTTCCATCAGAAGCTAAGAATAGGCGGAACCTTCTTAGATGAGACAAGTAACTATTAGCAAGTGATTTAGCGTTACCGGTCGAGTTCTCAGAAAGAGCCTTTATTAACTCGTCTTTTGCCGCATTCTCAAAATCATTATCAGTCACTGCATTCCAGAACAGGTCTTTGCTACCTTTCCTCCAAAGGTAGAAGGTATCCGTATAAGCAGTATTAATTGTTAATTGTGAAATGTTTTGGCTATGTAGAAAGTTCTTATATAATGCACGAAGCTCATCATACGGTAGAGCTTTCATTTTATTAATAT
>JAAYNX010000197.1 GCA_012520615.1 Clostridiaceae bacterium
ACCCGGGATATGATGTGTTAATATATTTTGGGGATTTGGATCCGGAAGGAATAAATATAATGTGTGCTTTAAAAGAGAAATACCCTCAATATAAAATAGAGCCTTTTATTGAGGGGTACAAGGCAATATTGGAGACAGGCCTTCAGAAGAAGCCTGCCAGAACACCAAAAAAACAAATTTTCAATAAAAAGAATATCAGTTGTTTTATTGAAGCGTTTGACAGAACTACAGCAGAGCAAATTAAAAATCTGTTGGTTTCCGGTTGTTATATTCCTCAGGAAGCTTTGTCTGCAAGTATAATGAAAGAAAGGTTTGGAACCAAATGACAGGAAGAAGGTTCAAGTTTAATAACGACCGGGATGATTTGCTTGCCAGGGAAATAATTCAAGAGTTTACAGGTAGTAAAGATCCGGAGATATCTCTTGCAGAAGATTTCATGGAAGAAATAGATTTAAGACTTGAGCAGGTCAAAATATTCCATCCCATGATGGAAATATTAAAAAGAAGGAAGGCTGACAATGAAATACTTAGGTATGTTCCCGAGCTATGCTTTTTAATCCTGTCATTTCTTATATACGAAGGAAAGCTGAAGCACCGAGGTCTTACTTTTCAAAATATCCAGACTTTTCTGGGTAAAGCTCTGAAGAGAATTTATGCAAGAGATTTTGAAAATCTTACAGTTCGAGAACTTACCTTTGAACTTGTGGACGCTCTTCAGAACAGCGGCCGCAATTTTATTTTGAGTACCTATAGTTTTAAAACAGGAAGCTTTCGGGAAAAGTTTGTTAAGTTCATTGAAATTAAGCAATCTGAAGAAGGTGCACTTGAATATTTTATTACCGAACAAGGTGTGGAATTCTACCTTAAAACTAAAGAGTTTCCTGATGAAACCAAGATCACAATTAACCTTCTTCTGTTTCAGAAACAGATGGAGAAAGGTGCATTCGGATTTGCTTATGAGACTGTCAGAAGACTTAATATGGAAGTCCAAAAGAAGAAGGACAGAAAATTTACAATTCTTGAATCGCTGATGTATGGTAGATTAGATCAGGGAGAGGCATACAACAATTATCACAGGAGCATAATCATGCAATTTGAAGAGGAGGCAGAACTGTTTGATGTAGCCATAAAAAATGTCAACAATGCCTTCGGTGAGTATGTTGAGAAAATGAATAGTGGCAATTTGTCTGCCAAAGAAGAACAGGCATTCACACTTATCAAGATTATAGAGAAGGAAATAGGCCGGGCACAGACTCTGCACACAGAGCTGCTTAAGGAAGCAGCTAAATTTACAGAAGAATATGATAGAACCTTGGCAATCCGGCGTAAATCTATATTCGCAGAAAGATTCAATTTCCAGGGTGAATTTGAGAAGCTGATAACAAGGAAAGAGAACCCCGGAGCAATAAAATATCTGTTTGAACCACTAATGACTCTCAAAATACCTAAGGGCTTTAATCTGCTTCGGATGTTCATACCCCAGCGAATAGCAAAGAGCAGCGAAGAAGATAAAGAAATCATTGAGAATACAGTTGATAAAGACAGGGATACACTGGATAAACGAGTGAGTCGCCGCGTCAGGGAGAATTTCGTTTTTTATGCCGCAAATCTTTTGAACACTCTAAAGCCTGATAAAAAAATATGCTTAACTGATTATTGTGACTTCCTGAAAGAAAAGTACACCGATGAAATAATTTATAATGGGGATTTCATAAGTTTTCTCATTGAACTTAACAGAGAGAAGGAATTAGGTGAATATACCAGAATAATAAGATTTAGGGATAAAGGTATTACTGCCAGCGAAGACGAGGGTCTTAAATCCATTGAAGAGATCTTCTTAAAATCTTATCAGACACTTAATACTGACTGTAAAATCAGACAGATAACGGTTACAAGTATTCCGGATGAGGAACTGGAACTGCTACCCGGTTTAAAGATAACAAATATGATGTTTGCAGGAGAGGATTAAATATGTTAATGGGAATCGAGATACTGGACGATGCTTTGGATATATTGAAAACACTATTGCAAGGGGATGAAGTAGGCAGGAATAAAAATACTCTCCTGTATGAAAAGTTCAGGTACAGTACTGATGTTGAAGAAATGCTGAACCATATAGCTCAAAAGCTGGAGCTTCGAGTATATTCAGGAAATGATAGACTATTTATATGTCCGGAGGCCGGAAGCAGACTTTTTGGCTGGTCCAATGAAGAACTGAGATCAAAAATCCCATATGTAGCTACCAATAGCGAACTTTTTACTGGTTATTTTATTATAATGACTCTAATTACAATGTTCTATAAAGAGGCTTATCCTGATACTCCCATTGCATATATAAAGCTCAGTGATTTGGTGGAGGCTGTATCTGTCAGATTCGAGAATTTGATGCAAACAGAAGATCTGGAAGAAACAAGTCAGAAAAAGCAGTTTGATTTTGTTGAAATCTGCAGGGTATGGCAGCGATTGCCAGATGCAAGGGAAGATGTTTCCGGCGGCAAGAATGATAAGATAGCCTTTGTGGAGGTAATTCTCAGATTCCTGCACAATGAGAAATTGATTATTTTTGATAACGAACAGAAAATAGTTTATCCCACCGAAAGGCTCAGGACTATTATCTGGAATTACTATGAGGATAACGAAAACAGAAGGGATCTTCTGTCTTATGTGAGAAGTTTGGAGGTAAGTGACTGATGCCCCATATAAACAATATTAGGCTTGTAAATGTATGTTTTAACAATGCTACACAGTTTTATGATGATTTTAAAATGAATCTGGCAGGCAAGAATACCACCTACGACCTTGAAAACGGAGGAGGAAAATCGCTCCTGTTGCAAATGATTCTGCAGACTGTTCTGCCGAAGACATATTTACGAAGGGAAAAGCCTGTAAGCCTGCTGTTCCAGGGTGGGAGGGACAGGACATCCCATGTTGTTGTGGATTGGATTTTAGACGAAGGAAGTGCGTATAAATATTTGCTTACAGGTTTCTCGGCCAGGAAAAGGAAAAGCGGTCAGGAGCAAGTTGTGACCGAAAATGACGGGGATGAGAATATTCAGTCGGGAGACATCGAGCATCTTAGCTGGTGCATTTTTCATAATGATGAAAGAATTGCAGGAACCAGAAAAGTACCTCTGGTAAGGGAGGATGGGAACAACAAAATCTATGCAGGTTTTGATGAAATCCGAAGGTTCATAAATCAGGTGAATCAAAAAGGACTGCCGGCAAGATTATTTGATTCTATATATGAATATCAGGCCTTTATTTCAGGGCACAACCTTATTTCAGCTGAATGGAATATTATAAGAGGAATCAATAGCGGAGAAAATAATATTGAGACATATTTCAGGCAGAATACCACCTCCAGAAAGCTCATAGAGAATCTGTTTATAAAAATTATTGAGGATGTTGAGGCTTTAAACAAGGGCGAGAAAAGAAATAATGAAAGTTTTCTTTTGGCTGATGCCCTTATAGAAATCAGAGGTAATTTAAATGAGTATTTAAGGCGCAAAAGCCATATGTCCGAATACGAACGCATTAAAGGATATTATGTGGAATTTGAAAAGAGAAATGAAGCTCTTTATGAAGTTATAAAAGAGTACGAGAAATGCAGGCTGCAGGCTGCGTGTATCAGAAACCTCATAGGGGATATGCTCAAAGAACTTAAAGAGAAGAACGCTGAAACAAATAAAAGTATTGAGATTAATATTGACAATCAAAAACAAGCAGAGACTCTTAATAAACAGCTTGAAGCGGGGCTCGTAAAATATAGCATCAGCCTTATTGAAGCCGAAAAGGAAAAACTGGAATCTGAAAAAGAAATTAAAACAAAGCAATTGAGCGATTTAGAGGATCGATATGCACAGGCCAGGACCCTGGAAGAGTATGGAGAGTACCAGCGCACACGAAGAAGTCTCATTGAAGCAGAAGAAAGCCTTAAGAATCTGGAAAAGGATGGTCCTGAGCTGGATGAACAATACAAGGAAGCCGGAGGCAGGCTTCACTATCTTCTGAAAAATGAGATAAAAGAGAGTGAAGCGAGATACAATAAGCTTTCAGAGTCGATGGAAAAGCTAAAAGAATCTCATAAGGAGAAGAACAATTTACTTATAACCAAAGAAAAAGAGGCATCCAAACTAAATGCCCTGAACGGAGAACTTGAGAAAAAGGAAAAAGCTTACGGGGAAGAAATTATAGAAATCCGTGACTATTTTCTCAGCGTGCTTGGAGAGATAGACGCTGTCGGCAATCCCGGTATGTTTCTTCAGAAAACTGAAAATAAAACAAAGGATTATCTGGCGTGTCTTGACAAAACACACTCTGGCATAGACCGTCTGGATTCAGAGTCTCGAGTGCTTGAACTGGATATTGTAAAGCTAGAAGGAGAAAAAAATCAAAAGAAAGATATATTAAAGTCTTGTGAGGATTGGCTCAGAGACTATAATGAGCAACTTAGGGAAATGCAAAATAAGGCTAGGGGCTTCGAAAAAAGTACTCCTCAAGAGTATAGTGATGAACTTAATCTTATTATTCACAATGAAAACCTTAAAAAACTGGAACTTGAGATTAAAGCGGGAAGACTTAAGCAAAAAAAGAACCTTTCAGAGGAAAGGGGATACTATGTACCCAATGAAGAGATCATTGAATTATATAATGAGCTAAAAGAAAAATGCGGGTATGTTCAGGAAGGTAATGACTGGCTTTTCCGTCTTTCCGCACCTGAAAGGGCAATAGCATTGGAAGAAATGCCGTATTTACCTTACTCGATAATCGTGGACAGAAAATCTTTTGACAAGCTAAAAAGTGGCAGATTAAAGGTGGAGTTTACTTCTGACTATCCGGTACCGGTAATTAACATGGAAACAGTAAGGAATAAGCAGGATTCTGTCATTGAGGATATATTCTACTTGTGCAGTTTTTCGGGACTGATACTCGAGAATAGTCAATTTGAGCAATATATTCAAAGTATAGATAATAAAATTCAGAATTTGAAAAACGAGATTACCTTTAGCGAAGACAGGATAAATGATCTGAACGGCGATATGCGGAAGGTCTCCATGTTCCTGGAAAACTATACCGAAGAAAAAATACAGGAAGTATCAGCCAGGGCAGAGAGTATTAAAAAAGATTTGCAGGACATAAAAGGGGCTATTTCCCAAAAAAGAGAGAGAAAAGAAAGCATTAAATCTGAAAAGTCTGCTCTGGAGAAAAAGGTCGAAGAATTGAACAGAATGATAAATGAAAGCAGGGAAAACGAGGAAAGACTCCGGAAACTTATTCAAATGTCTGATACACAAAATGAGATAAGGGAAAGACTTCATCTCCAGAGGAAACAGCTTGATGATGTTAATAAATGCATAGATGACATTAAAAACGAAGTGAAAACCCTGGAAGACAGAAAAGAATTTGTGGAAGACGAAATCAGTCAGGTGCGGTTTTTGCTGCATGACTATGAAAATGAATACAAACAATTGGTCAGTTTTGATCCTGTTGAGACTAATTATCCATTAGTTGAGATACAGGCGCAATTTAAGTCTCTCAGCGAGGCAAGAAGCGGTAGAACAGCAGATGAGGAAAGGTTCAGAAAAGATATAGAAGAGTACAGGACTTCTATGACAAGACGTTCAGAACGAGTATTGCGTGATTACGGAAAAGATCTAGCTGAAATCGAAAAAAGAGAAGAAATGGGAGAGAAAATAGATATTCCATTATCGGAAAATATTAAGAAGCTTAACGCAGATATGAAGGCTGCTGAAAAAAGTGTACAATCAGTACAAAATGAAATAATTGATATCTTAACCAGAATCAGCGGGGAGGATGCAAGGCTGAAAGAGTTGTTAAAGGATCTGCCTGAAAATGAAAGAGCAGATTTGCCTGTATATGACAATGAGGAGAAATACAAGGAAGAAATAAGTCTTGCAGAACGGATAATCAAGAGTTATGAAGAGGATAAGATAAAGCTTGATAAGGAACTGGCAGAAATAAACGAAAAGATAACGAAACTGAACAATCAGGCTGAACATTTTGACAGCTTTATAATGCGTGAAGTTATTCAAATTACAGAAGAGACAGCAACAGAGCTTAAAGATTTCCGGGACTTTGACGAAGACTACCATGCACTGAAGAAAAAAGTTGAATCAATGCGTGATGAATGGATAAAAAGGCTAAAAATTATAAGTCAGGACACAACTGGTTTTATCATACGCGAGCCATTGGAGGAACTTACTCAAATAAGCCCGGATATCGATGCAGCACATTGTTTGGCAAGGCGTGAAGCGTTCAAAGAGTACATTTCGAATATTGAAGAGCAAATACAGAAGATCTTGGGAGATATCAAGCAACTTGAGAGTTACCAGGAGAATTTTACCCGCAGGTGCATTCAACGGGCAGAGCTTGTACTTGGGCACCTTAGAAAGATTGAATCACTTTCTAGGATAGATGTCTTTGGTATGCGAAGAAATATAATAGAACTCAAAATCCCCGAGCTTGATGATAATGAAAAAAACTTAAGAATGAAGAATTATATTAACAGTATCGTCAAAGAAATTGATGAAGTAGGCAGCGCTGACAGAAATATCATTGCGTTGAGGTTCTCAACAAAAGAGCTTCTTGCACAGATCACAGATATGGACAAGGCTGCTGTCAGACTTTATAAGATAGAGAGCATTCCCGAGAACTCCAGGTACTACCGCTGGGAGAGGGCAGTCGGCTCGGAGGGCCAGAACAACTCCCTGTACTTTATATTTGCCGCTTGCCTGATTTCGTTTATCAGAATGCTTACAACATCAAACACTTACCTCAAAACAAAGAAGGTCATTATAGCCGATAATCCTTTTGGATCCACTTCTGCTGTATATTTATGGCAACCTATGTTCGATATAATGAAACAAAATGATATTCAGCTTATTGCGCCTGGACACAGAATACCCAGGGAGATAACCTCGAAGTTTAGTGTGAACTACCTGCTTAATCAGGAAATATTTGAGGATGGCAGAATAAGGGTGGTTGTAAAAGACATACGGACAGAAACAGACGAGGACATGATAAGCTTCATTGAGCCTGAACAGTTGAGTATGCTGCAGGAATGATAAATACAGACCCATTATTATACCTGGATGGAAACACCCGGAAGCCACATTTCCTTCATAGCATAATGTTGGTACTATATTCCGGAATTATTGAGAAGATGGAATGATTAAATACTGCTTATTGAGCATTATCTTCCTGCCGCTGAGGCAGGGAGTTTTTTTATTCTCTGCCAATTCAACAAAAAAATATCGCATATATCCATACCTAATTACCATATATCCTGCTTGGTTCCTGCGGCATTCGTCGGAGTAGCTGTTATAAAGGATTTTTACAAGGATAATGACAAGTTTGAGAACGAAATCAAGTTAGTGCATATATAGTATTAGAGGAGGTAATTAAAGTGAAGATTATACCTAACAAATATAAGGAAGAACCCTACTGGCATAAATGGCTTTATTTTGTATACTCACATGGAAACCAATTAAGTGTGGTATTCCTTCGTAGGCTGGCTGCCTTGGCACGTGACTATAACCAAATTATGTCGGGCATCTATGGCTATAGACCAAAAGAGGAAAGTCAGCGCCTTTGGGATGCCGATTTAAAGGCTAACGGAGGAAAACCATCGGGTAGGGTAGCTGAGCCTGGGACAAGCTGGCACGAGCATCATCTGGCTGTAGATTTAAGCGGAGAGTTCTGGAAGAATATTTCTATGTCACAATGGATGAATAAGACACGTTTAAAACAGCCCTTAAACGCTTATGGTCTAATATTACCCTTAAACAATATCGACTATCCCCGATATCCTGAATGGTGGCACTTACAGCCGATAGAAACTGCTATAGGGATAGACAAGGACAAACGGAGGGATTTTTTAGATGTGGATGATCTAGTCTATGGGATGAATAGTGTATCGGTGAGTCAGTTCCAGACGGCAATGAAGACTATAGGTCTATATACTGGTGCAATAGACGGCAGACCCGGACCTCTTACCAGAGCCGCCGCCAGCAAGATTATGCCGTTGTTACACCAAATACTTGGTACCGACTACCAGACTGCAAAAGAGATTATTGAGGCCTCACAGGCAAGCCCTCAGTTTTGGATAGAAAGATTAAAAACAATATCCTATTTAGAAGATTATACTATGAATATTGTAAATATAGGTAATTGCGAAACTCTTGAAAAATAGAGAGCCATAAATACCAAATTATAGTAAAGGTGCGGACGCAGACGCAGCATTGAACATTGAAAAATGCATAACGACAAACAAAAGCTGTGGATAACTATCCTGATTCAGAATGAATGCATGAAGAA
>JAAYNX010000185.1 GCA_012520615.1 Clostridiaceae bacterium
AATCAGTTAGCTCTTTACTTTTACAATAATTCAAATAATGTTGCCATTTTGTTGCCAAGGAGGGCTTTCAAACGGCAAAAAGCCTTTATTTACAGGCTTTTTCACGGGTGTGAAATCATTCCCACTCTACAAAGACTAACACTTTTTGTTTAGGGATTATTCTCTGTAGTGTTTCTCGTTCTTTTGATTATTTGATGTATCCATATTATCCTGCCTATACGAGTTAATGTTATCATTTTGTTATCGGTGTTGATAACACTTGCTCGGTAACTGTGGATAATCGTTATATGTTCTTTAGTAAATTATAAGCAATTTTGCTTACGAAAACAATTCTTTTTTTGATATACTTTCTCTTTACAGCATCGGTGTATCATTATCTTGTTTTCGATTACATTTTGTTATATGTAAAAAAATATTTTGCATAAGATTAATACTTGTCAAAATAGACTCACCTTGGTTTAGTTTTTTCACCTGTTTGACAGCATACTCATCCAAATGATTTTTAATTGCTCTGATTTCATCATTATGTGTCAATCGGTGTATCAACATAGTTCCAATTTGTCCTAACAGTACAGGAGACACATCTTGCGGATTTTGAGATGTTAAAAAAAGAAAAATCCCTTTTTTTCTTCCCTCTCTAGCCACAAGCGTTAACCCCTTGTGAAATTCTTCTTCTGAATATTGTGATTTCGTATATCTATGAACCTCGTCTATAAAGAAAATAAATGGAATAATATTACTTTGTGAAAGTACATAATTACATATGAGATCAGTAATCATACCTCCAATTCCCTCAGAAGCTCCAAGAGTCGAAGCGTTTATATACAAACAAACGTCTGGTGTGTGTATAAACGAATTAATCTCATCCAAGAGATTCATTAATTGTAGATTATGATTAAAAAAATTCAAAAAATTTGTATTTCCCAACTGATATGTTACTTTTTGGACAAGATAACTATTTGTATTTGCTCTAAAAGAATCATATTCATAAATATCTCCTCTTCTAGATTCTGATATTGATTCCGCAGCTATCTGCTCTGGTAAAAGCGATATATCGAAATCTGTATCTGTTTTACTCACTGTAGCTAATTGTTGTTGTAATTGCGCAATATTTTGTCCCGCTTTTACCAAACAAGAACTTTGTCCTCTTTTCTGCTGATAACGCAGAGAGTGGATTGCCTCTGCCAATACAGCACTCTGGGTATTACTGTTTGTTTCAAAAAGCATAGACCATTGTTGCATCGAAAGTTTTCCCGGTGAAATAGTTGTATCAATTCCTAAATTTAACTTTTTTACCTTTTGTTCAGGAAATGAATCCTTATATTCACCTGTTGGATCAATAATCAAAGTTTTTTTATTGGCAATAATAACTTTATCCAATATCGATAAAGCTGATGTGGACTTTCCGCTATTGGTTGCGCCGACCACGAATAAATGATGGTCAAATAATGTACTTGGCTTCAGCGTTACCTCTTCCTCATTCATATCAAGATATGTTGCAAACGATTGCATCTTTTCCTCTGGTGAATTTGTTGTTTCGATTGATTCTAAATACTTTTGAAGAACCACCCTATTAGCCAAATAAACTTTTTCAGAAACACCTACCGTCATAAATTCTGGAAGCCTAAATTTCTTATCGTGATGTGTCATAACACCGATAATGTCTATATTTATTTCTGGAAATACTGTCTCTATTTTCCCATAGTTTATAGAATCATGTAACTTATCAGAAGATGCAACCTTTGTTTGAAACACTTCTCCAAGAAAAATTCCACGAACAGAATCAACAACTACTAAATAATTAATAGTATTGGGAATCAATGACTCTCTGTAAATTTTTCTATGTGACAATAACGATAAGTTTTCCACTTGTGCAATACTGTTGTCTCTATACACCTGTGAAATTCTTCCAATGTAATAATTGTTTTTATCCATTTTGTCATACAAAGAATCAATCGTCATAATATTCTCCTAAGTAATCTGTTAAATCTGTATTCATCGTTGCTTTTAGAAAAGCAATTTTATAATTATGTTGCATCAAATCTTCTATCTTTTTCCAATTTGCATTGTTCTGGGTAATATTGAAATCAGTAATTAATGTTGCCAAACTCTTATTATGTAATATTGCCTGTATTATCATTTGTGATATATGATTATCAGCAAAACTAAATCCTGTGGTAATTAATAATGTATTTGGTCTTTTCAATAATTCTTGAAACTTTGTGAATAATTCGAAATATGGTTCCTGATAACTCTGCATATATTTATTAGAACTTGGAAAAATCATAATTGGTTCAACAACCTCACCCTTTTCCTTTCTGAAAATCCCTTTTTCATTACGTTCCCACGTTAACGACCCATGCAATTTAAGTAAATTAATGATATTTTTCTTATACTCCATTTCCCTAGTCTTTATATTTTCTATATCTTTTACAAGATTCCATTCAAACATATCACTATCAAAATGTGGTCTATGAGTAAACGTAAAACCATCCATAACTGTGTACTCTATACTGTCAGCAGCATCTTCAATTAACGTATCATAGTTCGTAGTTACCAGTGTTAGTTTACTAGGCGTTCTAACGAGATGCGATACCGTATTTATAAAAGCAGAATGTTTCAAACAGGAATTGTCATATTCATAACTTGTATTAGACACAATCAATTCAAAAATTTTGTTTTTTGACAAGATATATTTATCACAATCCCTGTCTGGCACATACTTTTCAAACGAAAGTATATCTGACAAAAAATCTTCTAAATTAAACAATGGATTTAATTTGATTCCCACACCATTTTCTTCAACCTCGACTGAAACAGGATATTTGCATAAATCAGCTAATTCTTGAAGAGAATAATACTGAGAATCAGTCTTAAGCTCAGTATTAATCAAATCTGCCAACATTGCAACGGTCTTTCCAAAACGGTTATCTATCGCATTATTCGTACATAAGACAGATGCTCCCGCACCAACCAAAACAATTATATTACTGTAGCTCTGATGAATAAAATTAGCTGTTTCCTTTTGTATATAGCGTTTAAACAAAGCCGCATCTATACTTTTGCCATCCTCATCTAAAAGTTCTGCCCCGTTTTTCAAATATTTTTCCTCTTCATATGCATATTTAATATTTGACGAAATAAAATATTCTATCATCTGAGCTACTGCCCTCCTTATTTTCTAAACACAAATAAATATTCGTGTGCTATCAGTAAAAAATTATATTTTACACTGTTCGTTTTCCAATATCCTGTTGCTCTACAATTATGTTGTTCTTTTATAATAAGTTCTTTTAATTTGAAACCTGCTTCCTCAAAAATGCGCATAACTTCAAAAGACATCGGTATCATATGTCCTTTTTGACGTGTGTCTCCCATAAGAATTGCACAAAACTTGTCCTTTTTTAGAACACGATAACTTTCAGAAGCAACGGATTTCATTTCCTCAAGAAAATCTTTTACTTTTAGTAAAGACAAGTCTTCTGGAATATCCTCGCTATATTTTATAATATCCGCATAAGGTGGATGAGTACATATCAAATCAATACTTTCATCAGGAATAAAATCCATTTTTCTTGCATCGCCTTTATGAAGATACACTTTACCATTTGCGCCTTCGTGTTCAAATGACACTTTTTCTTTACAGCGTGCAAGCGCAATGTCGTTTACATCAACACCTATAATATTTCTATTAAGCAACTTAGCTTCTACAAGTGTTGTTCCTCCACCCGCAAACTGGTCAAGAACCAAATCGTTCTCTTTTGAATAACGAAGCAAAAGATTGCGTGGTATATATGGAGACCAATTCCCTCGCCATTTTGCATCGTGGGTTGCCCAATCACCTCGTTTTGGAAAAGACCAATGAGTTGTCATTTCTAATTCAAAGTCTTCCGGCTCCCATTTAGTTATTTTCTTTGCCATCATCTAATATCCTCAATATTAACTCCAAATCTATCCAACAAAGCATTCATTGAAAGCCAACGTCCAGCTTTAGTCGGATAATTGCAATCTTCTTGTCCCCAAATCCATTTGTATACTTTAAGAATCGTTTCTACAGGAATTCCAATAGTATCTCGAAGTTGCAATCGTTCAATAACATCTTCTGGCTCATCACCACAGCAAACATTATAAAGGCCTTCAATTAGCAATAATGCTTCTCTCTCATCATAATCATATTTATCAGCTATATCATCACTAATTTCACTATGGCTAATTAACCATAAGCTTTGTTCACGTGGATTGAAAATAAACACCATAAAATCATCTCTCGATAACCTGCCAAAATTTCTTTTCCCTCCTGGCTTATTAATTGCAATTATTTCCCCTGTGGACAAATTTTCAACCTCGTACAGCAAATATGGTATATTGTTGAGTTCATCTCTAAAAGCATTTTGTTCTTGATTTTCTATGTGTAATGGAACCAAATTCACATTGTATCTAAATATTTTATTCGACATTTGCTGTACCTCATATCATTACTTTATTAATAATCCCTTCTTCTAAATCCTTGATATTATAAATGTGTTGCATAACATCAAAAGTTTCTTCAAGATTATTTCGAGCATCCTGCCAACCATTTCCATCCGTAAACCAGACAAATGCAAAATTGTCAATTTCCTGTGCTTCCTGAGCGATTTGTTTATAACTACGTGCTGTTTCATTTAACTTTGAACCACTACTCGCATAAAAATTTGTTTCAATGCCATAAATTGTGTTCTCAGTTTTAATTACGAAGTCAAAGCGTTTAACAGTTTTTCCTTTATTCGAAATTGCTGAAAGGTCAAGATGAAATTTCTTCTCAATTTCCTTAATTTTCATCTCTTTAAAATATGTTTGATTCTTTACAAATCCCGCTTCTACAATATAACTTTCAACTAAATTCTCCATCAGATGTCCACCACGATTTTTACGACCATTTGAATCAAGTCCTGTTTCAACACCCGTTACATAATCAACCAAATTGTTTACAATATGATTCTGTAACAAATCAAACAATCCCGTTTCTCTCATAAAGTATTTATATCGTTCATAATGAACGTGACTATTTGGTGGATACTTCCCAAAGTCAAATTGGAATAAATAACCACCATTTTCATCCTGACAATATATCTCATTTGCTCTGACCGCCAAAAGTAACGGAATGCACTTCAATACTTCAGGATATTTTCTCATCAATCCCTCAAAATCGGCTTCAATGCTCTTAGAACCTATTAAAGAATTCAAAATATTTAGTTCTATCTTGATATTATCTACATTTCTATGAACCTTTTCAAAATCTATGTAATACCCATAATCAGCAATGCTATCACGAAATCCCGATAACCAAGTATTAAAATCTCTATTTGACATATATTCTCTCCTCTTACTGCACTTTACAAGGCTTTCCAGCTTCACAGCGAGCCGAACGACATTCTCGACAATATGATTGTGGAATATAGCGACCATCCCCCATATTTCTGTAACCAAATTCTCGCTCTATATCATCCTTACCATATGCTGTCTTCCCACAGCAAGGACATTGTGCATATTCTCCGTATGGCATATTTTAACCTCCTTAAAAATTAGAAATAAGTAATTCTTTAATTTTCCCTCTTGCTTTGCTATTACAGTTAATCATTCGAGTTGCTTCAACTCTTCTGATTTTATGAGCAGAGTAAATATTATCAAAGAAATCATCCTCTGTATTTGAATTTTTTGGATCTGAATTACTGATAACAATCTTTGCCCCTTTTCTATGCATATTATCAACAAATTTTGCAAGTTCAATCTGTTCTTCATCATTAAATAAATTCTCTGTATATGCAGTAAAACTTGCTGTATCAGTAATAGGTCTGTATGGTGGATCAAAGTACACAAATGTATTTTCATCAATAAATTCCGAGGACTTTCTGTAATCACCACAAACAATATCAACCTTCTGCAATTTTTCAGATACTGCACGAAGATTTTTTTCGTCACAGATCATCGGATTTTTATATGAACCCATAGGCACATTAAACATTCCTTTTTTGTTTACTCGGAACAACCCATTAAAACAGGTTTTATTCAGAAATATCATTAATGCTGCCTTTTCTATATTAATGTCTTCATTTCCATTTACCTTTAAATCATTAAAACGTTCTCGTTTCTGCATATAATATACTTTACGTTTATCTGTATCTAATGGTACAAAAGTATTCTGCATTATATAAAGCATCTCAATAAGTTCATCAATGTCGTCACGAATAATACGGTAAGTGTTAATAAGTTCAGCATTTATATCACTAATATAAACCTCTCTTAAATCATATTTACTAAGAATATCAAACAAAACTGCTCCACCACCGATAAAAGGCTCCGCATATTTAGTAATACTCTCCTCATCAAAAGGATAATAGTGTTCAATTTCTTTGAGAAGCTGACCCTTGCCACCCGCCCATTTCAAAAATGGCTTAACTACTTTTTCTTCACTTTTATTATATCTTGTACTTCTTGCATCTGTTGGTTTTTTTGCAGTAACCGGTATAATCCACATATTGCCCACCATAGTTGCTTCAGCAATTCTCTGTTCTGAACATAGAACCGCTACTCGTCTTTGGGAAATCCCCCATTTATCAGCAGCCTCTCTTGCAGACATAAATTCCATAATAAACCTCCTGATTCCTTGCGCTCATCTATAACACATTATATTCCAGCCCTCGAATAATAGCAATACTATTTTATATAAAATAAATTATTAGACAGTGGCAAGGAAGATACTACCTTGCCATCATAGATATTAACTATAGATCACTTCATTATTCACAACTTCCCTCACGCAAGCTTGAATATTATTCATCCTACCAATCAATTCGTGAGGATTTTCTGCCTTTAATCGTTCTGTAACTCCCTGCCTGTCTGCATATTCCTTTACCAGCCGAAGAAACATATCCTCTGCCTGTTTATCAATCTCCACTAGATAACTGTGCAGCTTTCCACTTGTCAGCAGGTTCATATACAGGACCTTATGATGTTCCTTTAAGTGCCTTGCGTGTCTTTGTCCCCATAATCCAACAAGCTCTCTTTCTTCGGTTGGTACGCTGATGTTAGGCAACAAATAATCGCCCACTTGTCTGTAAGTTCCGCCCATTTCTTCAAAAATTGTCTTTGCCATTTTCCTTTTCCTCCTGTGATTTTGATTTATCGTGAGCGTGTATTATCACGCTTGCGACCTTTGATTGTTCTTGCCTGCTCCAGTAAATCATCTATCTGTCTGTGACCAAATACCTTGCGTAGCAGACTATAATCCTTGTTTTCAGCTTTAAGCCTTGTGTTTTCTTCGGTCAGTTTTTCATTGACTTTCTCCAAACGCTGATTGGTGCGGTATAACTGTGCATTAGCTGTGTTTAGCCTGTGGTAGTTATCCCATCCCTCAAAGCAGCGAGCCAGTACCGTTTTGACAAGCGATTTTAATTTCCTTACAACCGGCTCTGCCATTTTAGTTTTATATGCCTTTGCAGTCATAAATTTTTCTGGTTCAGGTAACTGATATTTCGGTGCAGTATCAAGCTCTATTTCAAGATTTGACAGCTCGTCTTTTGCCTTATCATAGTTCAATACTCGTTCCGACAACACATCAAATTCAATCTGTTTCTGCTCGATTTTCGCACTTAATGCCGCCACTTCTTTTTCTCTTTCCTGCTTTTTATAATCCAAAACAGAAAGATGTTTTTCGTGTGTGCCTTTGTGTTCCCACTCAATCCCATAGCGTTCCATCACCGCCGCAATTTGTTCTTTTTCGGACTGTATCCATTGCGACCACTCCGTATCGCCACGACTGCCGCCTTTAAAACCTTGCGTTGCAAGAGCCTGCTTCAACGACACTCTTGTATCAAGTCCACGCTTGCTGCCTGTGGTAAAGGGAACAAAATCTATGTGCAGATGCGGTGTAGCTTCATCCATATGCAGATGAGCCGAGAACACCCGAAGCTGTGGATTTCGCTCCTGAAACCCCTGATAGTATTCATCCAAAATCTTCTTTGCCAGTTCTCCGTTTTCCGTATCAGCGTTCATATTTCCTTTACCGCCCACCTGTAAAATAATTTCGTGGAACGGCTTTTCTTGCTTGGAACTTCGGATTTTTTCATAATAATCTTTTATCTTTCGGTCTGACCTTGTCTGCTTGGCATTGTATCTTTCCAGTGCTTCATCAAACAATTCGTGATAAACTGTCTTTATATTTTCATTGCAGTAGTCGATATTGAGATGAGTACGAGTTCCGTCTACATTTTCTGCTCGGAACTTTCGGCTGTTGTGGTTGACTGAGCCTTTACCGACCATTGCACTTATCGTTCTCTGCATTTTTTCATCTCCCATCTGTAAATTTCATCTATTCTCGGTTTTGTTACTTTTGTCAAAAGTAACGCAAAAGCACTTTTGACGGGTACACCCATCAAAAATGCGACCTGTAAACAGGTTTTGCGTTCTCCGAAGGCTCTCCGAGGGGCAAAGAGCCGCCTTTGAAAAGGCACTCTCTGCACACTCCCCTAAACTTTATCCTGTGTCAAAGCGTGACGATGGTGACAATGTTTTTCACAGCGTGTTGCTCTCAAAAACATTGACACCTTTGACACCGTTTGTCACGCCGTCTGTTCAGTTTCTTTCCAAAGAGAAACCTTTCTGCCGTCGTGTGTTCGGCTGTTCTGATAACGGATACCGTAATCACGAAACAGCCTGCTTGCGTTGATACTGAGCCTTAAAGAAAGTACATTCGGCTTTATATCCACCGCAAGCCTTTCGCAAAGTTCCGAAGCAGTTCCTTCCCATCTGTCACTTTCCGAAAAGAGCGTATCCGCAACCTTTTCAAGCAGAGGTTCAGGCGGTTCTTTCCACATCTCCGTTTCCGATTTTGCAAAGTTCCACACCAAACGCTCGCTGTCTCTTACAAGATGAATCTTCATATCTTGCTGGTCTCTGCCTGCAACATCAAGCGTGGCAGTGTTAGAGGTACGCTTGTCTTTGCTGAGAACAAATGCACCGTCTGCCGCCCCCATCAGACCATTCGTACCTGAAATCATATCGAATATATCTTCCGATTTCTGTTTGCGGGTATGATGAACAATGAGCATTGAAACCTTATAACTGTCTGCCAATGCTTTCAGCCTTGCCACCACATCATAATCACTTGCGTAGCTGTAATCTGCTCCGCCAGCTTCACGCACACGCTTTAAGGTGTCTATGATAATCAAGCCTGTGTCTGGGTGTTCTCTCATAAATCCTCTGATTTGTTCTTCCAGTCCGCCATTGACTGTTTTACATTCCGTTGCAAAATAAAGATTGCCTGTCTCCTTTGCACCGAACATCTGAAACAAACGTTTCTGCAAACGTGGGTAATCATCTTCAAGAGCGAAGTAAAGTACCGTTGCCTTACGCACCTTATACTCCCAAAGCGGTGTACCTGTGCTGATATGGTAGGCAAGCTGTGCCATCATAAAGCTTTTTCCCACTTTCGGAGAACCTACGAAAAGGTAAGTCCCCCTTTGGAGCAGACCATCTATGAGTGGTGTCTGAACCTCAAACACCGTATCATACAGTGTTGTCATTGATACCGTTTTCAGATAGGACGGGTCTAACTGTCTGAGTATTTCCCTTTGCATTTCTTCAAAAGTTTGCTCATACCCCTTGAAATCCATATCCTGATTGACTATACTATTATCAGTACATTTGGAAAGTGACTGTTCCGTATCTGTTGCCGCAGATACATCTGGAATAGTCATTTCTTTTTTATTCTCCATTCGCATCCTCTCCTTTCAGACCTCCGAGGATAACCGCAATCAATTCGATTACACTCAGCAGTTCATCATCTATGCCATTTCCTGCTTCAATCCTTTTCAGTTCCGCAAGGACTGTGGCAAGCTCCGTTTTCAGAGCCTTATATACTCTCGGATTGCCCTGTACCACCACATCCTGATTTAAGCAGCGGCGGTAACAATACTCCTGTTTTGGCAATCCTGATAGAGCTACAGCTCTGTTAATGAGTTCGTTTTCTTCAGGCGATACTCGAAACCCCACTGTGATGTTTCTCCAACGATTTTTGTTATCTCTGTTCTTAGCTGACATTTTCAAAATCTCCTTTCCCTAAATCATCTAATCTTTCTGCCATCTCAATCTGCTTTGACGGAAACAGGTGTGCATACTGATAAGTGATATCAATACTTTCGTGACCTACTCGGTCAGCAATCGCCACCGCAGAAAATCCCATATCAATCAAGAGTGAAATATGGCTGTGACGGAGATCGTGAATGCGGATACGCTTCACGCCTGCCGCCTTTGCCCCTCTGTCCATCTCGTGATGAAGATAGCTTTTCGTTACAGTGAAAATACGGTCTTTTTTCTTCAATCCGTAAAGCATACCGAGATACTCTTTCATTTCTTCGCACAGAAACCTCGGCATTTTAATCGTGCGGTTGCTCTTTTTCGTTTTCGGGGAAGTAATCACATCCTGCCCTTTTAAACGCTGATAGGATTTATTGATTGTGACCGTTTCCTTATCAAAGTTAAAATCCGCAGGAGTTAAAGCCAACAGCTCGCCCTCTCGGATACCGCACCAGTAAAGCATTTCAAACGCATAAAAGGAAACAGGCTTGTCCATCATCTCAAATGAGAATTTCTTGTATTCTTCCTTTGTCCAGAACAGCATTTCCTTGTGTTCCTCGCTTCCCATATTTCCAACCTTTGCCGCTGGATTAGAACGCAGTTCATAGTAACGTACAGCGTGGTTGAAAATGGCAGACAACTGATTGTGCAGTGTTTTCAGATACGTCTGTGAATAAGGCTTTTTCTTCTCATCACGATAGGCAAGCATTTCATTCTGCCAAGTGATGATTTCTTTTGTGGAAATCTCGCTGACTTTCAGCTTTCCGAAATACGGAAGTATCTTTGTGCGGATGATATGCTCTTTGGTAAGCCACGTGTTTTCCTTCAATCGGTTCTTCACATCATTAATATAAAGCTCCGTAAAGGCTTCAAAACTCATATCAAGGTCTGAGGAAGTCTGTAACTTAAACATCCTTTCCCATTCCTGTGCTTCTCGTTTGGTAGCAAAGCCACGCTTGCATTTCTGCTTGCGTTCCCCTTTCCAGTTCACATACCTTGCCATCACGTACCAAGTACCGTTATCTTCATTCTTAAATACTGGCATTTACATTTCCCCCTTTCCTGCTCCGTAGAGCCTTTCGTAAAAATACTGGCGGTTTACACGCCCTGCAATCGTAATAAAACCCTTTGCTTTCAATTCCTCATTTAATTGTCTGATGAGTTTATAAGCATAAGGTTTTGATACGTTTAGTTCCTGAGCCACATCTTCGGCTCGGATAAATCTGTTTTCCATATCGTCTTTCCTTTCTTTAAAAAATTTCGTTTGCCGCTTTCTCCGTGTTAAAGTTCCAACAGGCACTCCCGCTTGTCGGCAGGCGCTGTGCTGTCCCAATGTACCGTAGTACATCAGGCGCTCGCTTGCGTTCAGGCAAGGTCTTGGCGGTTTGGCTTTTCGGACGGTCATTCAGTTGTTGCATTAAGCATATTTGCTTAATGTGTAATTCATTTTACTAAACATATTTGCTATTGTCAAGTGGTTGCAAAGAAAATATTAAACATTTTTGTTTCGTTTTGTCTTGACTTTCACTAAGCATTTCTGCTATACTTATTTCACTACATATAAAAGGAGCGTATCATTATGGCTATCAGCGAAAGAATACATTTTTTCAGACTAATGCGTGGTATGACACAAAAGTATCTCGGTACAGCAGTCGGTTTTTCAGAAAAGAGTGCTGATGTGCGTTTGGCACAATATGAAACTGGCACACGCAAACCGAAAGCAGACCTTACAAATGCATTAGCACAGGTGCTTGATGTTTCCCCACAGGCTCTTGATGTTCCTGACATAGACAGCTATATCGGTCTTATGCACACCCTGTTTACCCTTGAAGATATTTACGGTCTTACTGTCAGCGAAGCAGACGGAGAGGTATGCTTAAAGGTTAACAAGGACAAAGGCAGAGAAGCATATGAACTCCTCAAAATGCTGTATGCTTGGAAAGAGCAGGCAGACAAGCTATCTTCCGAAGAAATCAACAAGGAAGAATACGATAACTGGCGTTACCATTATCCAGAGTTTGACACCACGCAGCGTTGGGCGAAAGTTCCATCACAGGAACTCAGCGACGCATTAGTAGAAGCGTTCAAAGACCATCTGACAGATAAATAAGCA
Source organism: Clostridiaceae bacterium (assembly GCA_012520615.1). Lineage (GTDB taxonomy): Bacteria > Bacillota > Clostridia > DSM-8532 > DSM-8532 > DTU059. The sequence goes on from JAAYNX010000185.1 coordinate 12,227, forward strand.
CGACAAAAAGCCCTTAACTATGGTTATTAACCACAGCTAAGGGCTTCGTTTATAATATGGATTTGTTTAGTCAGCAAGCCACCCGATAATCATTCCGTTACCCGTAAACCATCGGATAACAAGAATAATGGCACTCGCTATAACTGTTATCAATTTGTTATCAAAAGACTAATCGAAATGCTTGAAACCCGCATAAACACTGGCTTTTTTAAGCAACTCGATTTATTCCCACTCAATCGTTGCGGGGGGTTTTGATGTTATATCGTACACGACTCTATTTATATGTTCTACTTCGTTTGTGATACGGGTTGATGTTTTTGCTAGTATTTTATATGGGATTTGTGCCCACTG
>JAAYNX010000019.1 GCA_012520615.1 Clostridiaceae bacterium
GAAGCATATAGTGTAATTAGTGAAATAATGAGCGGAAAGACCACACAGGTGCAAAATGCCGCCTTTCTTGCCGCTCTATCAACAAAGAGCACCAAAGCGGAGACCATAGAAGAGATTTCAGGTTGTGCATCAGCCATGCGTGACCATGCAATAAAGGTAGTTCATGATATGGAACTGCTTGAAATTGTCGGAACCGGTGGAGATGGAGCGCAAAGCTTCAATATTTCCACAACATCTGCTCTAGTTGTCGCAGCAGCAGGGGTAAAGGTTGCAAAGCATGGTAATAGGGCAGCCTCATCACAATGCGGCACGGCCGATTGTCTTGAAGCACTTGGTGTTAATTTGGATCAATCTCCCCAAAAGTGTATTGAGCTTTTAAAAAGTGTGGGGATATGCTTTTTCTTCGCCCAAAAATATCATACCTCCATGAAATATGTTGGATCAATCCGTAAGGAACTTGGTATCCGTACAGTATTTAATATATTAGGACCGCTTACCAATCCGGCATCTCCATCCATGCAGCTTTTAGGCGTCTATGACGAATCTCTGGTTGAGCCGTTGGCGCGGGTTTTATACAGCCTTGGTGTGAAGAAAGGTATGGTGGTTTATGGGCAGGATAGGCTGGATGAGATTTCTTTAAGCGCACCCACCACTATTTGCGAATTTAAAGACGGCACATATAAAAAATATGTGCTCAAACCCGAAGATTTCGGCTTTGAGCGTTGTAGTAAGAGCGATCTGGCAGGGGGAACACCCGCAGAAAATGCAGAAATAACTCGCCAGATTCTAAGAGGAGAAAAAGGTGCAAAGCGTAATGCTGTTTTATTGAACGCCGGAGCGGCCTTATATATAGCCGGAAAGGCCAATACTCCGGAAGAAGGCGTTGCCCTTGCCGCATCGCTCATAGATTCGGGTGCAGCTATGGAAACCCTTGAAAAGTTTATTGCAGCATCTAAGTGAGGTATTAATATGGGTACAATCCTTCAAACAATTGCCGAACATTCAAGACTACGTGTAATAAAAGATAGGCAATATTTGCCTTTGGACACCTTAAAAGCTATATGTACCGAGAACTCAAAAGCTGATGGTAAATCCTTTGAGGATGCATTAAGAAAGCCGGGAATAAGCTTTATATGCGAGGTTAAAAAGGCATCCCCCTCTAAGGGGATAATTTCAGAAGATTTTCCTTATCTGAATATCGCACAGGAATATGTACATGCAGGGGCTGACTGCATTTCCTGCCTCACAGAACCAAAATGGTTTCTAGGCTCGGATGATATTTTTAAGGAAATACGTGATAAGGTTTCAATTCCAATGCTCCGCAAGGATTTCGTAGTGGATGAGTATCAGATTTACCAAGCTAGGTACATGGGCGCAAATGCAGTGTTGCTTATTTGTGCCATATTAGATACTGAAACGGTAGCAAAATATCTGGAGCTTTGCGAGCGGCTTGGAATTACTGCTATTGTGGAAACTCACGATGAGAACGAGATAAAGAAAGCTGTTGCAGCAGGGGCTAGAATAATCGGTGTAAATAACCGTAATCTAAAAGATTTCTCGGTTAACTTTGAAAACTGCAAGAAACTTCGTTCACATGTGCCGGATGATGTGATATTTATAGCCGAAAGCGGCATCAGGACAGCCGATGATATAGAGGCACTGCGAAAGGAAAAGGTGGATGCGGTTCTTATCGGCGAAACACTTATGCGTGCGCAAGATAAAAGAAAAATGCTGGAAAGTCTGAGGAACGGGGCATGACAAAGATTAAGATATGCGGTTTGAAACGGGAGTGCGATATAGAGTTTGCAAACAGTCTTTTACCGGATTTTATAGGATTTGTATTTGCAGAGGCTAGCAAAAGATACATACATCCGGATAAGGCGGCGGAATTGAAAGAAAAGTTGGATAACAGGATAAAGGCTGTAGGCGTTTTCGTTAATGCGTCCCTAGAATTTGTTGCCCAGGTAGCCTCAAAGGGTATTATTGATATGATTCAGCTACACGGTAGCGAAACCAACGCATGTATTAATGAGCTTCGAGGGTTATTAAATATACCGATAATAAAGGCATTTAGAGTGGCATCAAAAAATGATATAGCCCTTGCTATGGAGTCTGTGGCCGACATAGTTCTGTTTGATAACGGCAATGGCGGCACCGGAGAAACTTTCGATTGGTCGTATATATCCGGCATAAAAAGACCATTTGTATTGGCTGGAGGTATTACTTCCGAAAACATAACCGAAGCTCTAAGAAAATACAAGCCTTATGCAGTTGATACAAGCTCGGGAGTTGAAACTGATGGTGTTAAAGACTTCGAAAAAATTAAAAGGTTTATAAATATCGCCAGAAATATATAAGATGGTGATCACATAATGAAAAAAGTTATAAAGATGGGAGAAAATCATGGAACATAAAAAAGGGCGCTTTGGCGAGCATGGAGGGCAGTATATTCCGGAAACATTGATGAATGCTGTTATTGAGCTCGAAAAGGCATATAACTGCTATAAGGATGATACAAGTTTCAAGAAAGAACTAGCAGAGCTTCTAAATAATTATGCCGGAAGACCCAGTCGTCTTTATTTTGCTAAGAAAATGACGCAGGATTTAGGCGGCGCTAAAGTTTATTTGAAACGTGAAGATTTGAATCACACCGGCTCACATAAAATTAACAATGTTTTAGGGCAGGCTCTTTTGGCAAAAAAGATGGGAAAAACAAGGCTTATAGCTGAAACAGGAGCGGGTCAGCATGGTGTGGCCACAGCCACAGCCGCTGCTTTGATGGGCATGGAGTGCGTGGTGTTTATGGGAAAAGAAGACACAGAGCGTCAGGCTCTCAACCTCTACCGTATGCGCCTTTTAGGGGCAGAGGTTATTCCTGTAACAACAGGTACTGCCACACTAAAGGATGCGGTGTCTGAAGCAATGCGTGAGTGGACAAAACGTATAGATGATACCCATTACTGCCTTGGGTCAGTTATGGGGCCACATCCTTTTCCAACCATTGTACGGGATTTCCAGTCGGTAATATCAAAGGAAATAAAAGAGCAGCTTATGGAAATGGAAGGTAGATTGCCTGACGTAGTAATAGCATGTGTTGGCGGCGGCAGTAATGCAATTGGTGCATTCTACAATTTTATTGAGGATAGCTCTGTAAAATTGATAGGCTGTGAGGCAGCAGGGCGCGGAATTGACACCTTAGAAACCGCTGCGACTATTAACACTGGTCGATTGGGAATTTTCCACGGGATGAAGTCATATTTCTGTCAAGATCAATATGGTCAAATTGCGCCGGTTTATTCTATCTCAGCCGGCCTCGACTATCCCGGAATCGGGCCTGAACACGCATGGCTCAATGATATTGGAAGAGGCGAATATGTAGCAATTACCGACGATGAAGCGGTTAACGCTTTTGAATACTTAAGTAGAACAGAAGGTATTATTCCTGCCATCGAGTCTGCACATGCGGTTGCTCATGCAATTAAAATTGCTCCTCGGATGACAAAGGATAAAATTATCGTTATCAATATTTCAGGCCGAGGTGATAAGGACTGCGCCTCAATAGCAAGATACAGAGGGGAAGATGTTTATGAGTAATATTAGAAATGCATTCAAAAACGGCAAGGCATTTATTCCGTTTATTACCTGTGGCGATCCGGACTTGGAAACTACAGCTAAGATTGTGAGAAAAATGGTAGTAAGCGGTGCGGATATTATTGAACTGGGAATTCCATTTTCAGATCCCACCGCAGAAGGACCGGTTATTCAGGAAGCCAACATCCGCGCTCTTTCCAGCGGAGTAAGTACTGATAAAATTTTTGATATGGTACGTGATCTTCGTCAGGACGTTAAAGCTCCCATGATATTTATGACTTATGCTAATGTTGTTTTTGGATACGGCACCGAGAAATTTATAAAAACAGCCTCAGAAATCGGAATGGACGGCATTATTTTACCGGACGTTCCTTTTGAAGAGAAAAACGAGTTTGCACCGGTGTGTCGTAAATATGGTCTAGACTTTATAAGTCTTATAGCTCCTACCTCCCAGAATAGAATTGAGATGATTGCCAAAGAAGCGGAAGGGTTTGTGTATTGTGTGTCCTCGCTTGGCGTTACCGGTACACGGAGCAATATTACAACAGATATTGAATCAATGGTAAAGCTTGTTCGTAAGGCTAATCCCGACATCCCATGTGCCATTGGTTTTGGGATATCAACTGTGGAGCAGGCACGCAAAATGGCACAATACTCTGACGGGATAATAGTAGGGTCAGCAATTGTCAGAATAATAGGCCAATACGGGAAAACTGCAGTTTCTCATGTATCTGACTATGTTATAGAAATGAAGAAAAGTGCGAATAGCTAATAAAATTGTATAGATATTGAACTTGACAAAAGCGTTTACAGGCTTTATTATAAATAAGTCAAATCAAATTTGCGGACATGGCGGAATTGGCAGACGCACTAGATTTAGGATCTAGCGGGAAACCGTGGGGGTTCAAGTCCCTTTGTCCGCACCACCAAAGGAAGACTATCGGAGTTAGATTCGATGGTCTTTCTTTATTTGGTTATTCCCTCAGATAAAGATTCATATATTGGTACATGAAAGGAAAGATAACTTTTTAGATGAATCTCTATAGACCGGATATTTTATTGTTATAAAATATATATTTTTAATATTTGGGAGGTCTTTTTTATGATTGATTATGGGCTTGGTTTAAACGATCTGCTGTCGCTAAACCTGATTGGAGAAACAGGAATCATATGTTTAATTCTTGCAATCATCGGAGCATTTGTTCTTTTATTAGCATTTTTGCCTAAATGGAAGGAGAGCCGATATAAAGGTTCTACACTTCGTATATACAAAGTCTTAAACTTCAGGGAAACCTTTGGTCTGAGCCTGTTAAAGCTACTTTATTTAATCAGCTTAATTTATACTTCTCTGATGGGGCTTGTAATATTGTTCTCTTTCAACTTTTTCTTCGGTTTGATTTCCATTGTTGTTAGCAATTTATTTCTTCGGGTAGTTTATGAGGTTTTTATTTTGATTTTCTCGATTCACGATAATCTTTCGCAGATAAATCAAAACACCGCACAAATTGCAGCCAACACCAAAAATGATAATATACAGGGACAATTCCCAAGCCAAACTGCAGAATCTTCGCAGAACTCTATCAATCCAGATAAACCGCCTATGGCTTAAAAACTTTAAGTGATATATATACAAAACCAGCAAAAGTCTTTTGGCCTTTACGGGAAACTGTGAAGGCTTTTTGCTTGCGCTTCTGATTCTAATTCATTAAGAACAGAAAAAAAAGAAAGAAAACATCTAATAAGGAGAATACTATAAAAAGTACAGGTAATTATAAAAATCTGTATATAAAAGAAATTTTATTATGATGACGTGTAAAATATGCAACAAAATAAGCGAATATTGTCCAATAAATTTTACGAACAGAATACATAGTAAAGTACGAAAATATGATATAATTTTATTTATCTTGACAAAATGTGAATAGGTGAATTTATGGATTTATTTGGTGTTCTAGAGATGATAGGCGGATTGGCGCTGTTCCTTTTTGGCATGAGTCTGATGGGGACAGGCCTCGAAAAAAGTGCGGGCAACAAGCTCAAGGGCTTGCTGGAGCGGTTGACCTCGAAAAAACTGAATGGTTTTTTGATGGGTGTAGCTGTAACAGCTATAATACAAAGTTCTTCAGCAACAACGGTCATGGTGGTCGGATTTGTAAATTCCGGCATAATGACTCTAAAGCAAGCAATAAATATCATCATGGGAGCCAATGTAGGCACAACCGTTACAGCATGGATTCTGAGCTTAGCCGGTATTCAAGGAAGTAATCTGTTTGTTAAGTTGCTGAAACCAACTTCGTTTACTCCGATACTTGCCCTAATCGGCATTATCTATTATATGTTCATAAAAAATCAAAAGAAAAAAGATATTGGCTTAATTATGCTCGGATTTGCCACATTGATTTATGGTATGGAAGCCATGTCGGCAGCAGTTCAACCGCTAGGTGAAATGGAAGGGTTTCGTAATCTGCTGCTAGTTTTTTCAAATCCTATACTTGGTGTTTTAGCAGGTGCTGTTGTAACCGGTATAATTCAAAGCTCATCTGCCTCGGTTGGTATTCTTCAGGCATTATCGGCTACGGGGCAAGTGACCATGGGAACAGCAATACCAATAATAATGGGTCAGAATATCGGTACTTGCGTTACAGCGCTAATTTCGTCAGTTGGAACAAATAAGAATGCTCGTAGGGCGGCACTTGTGCATCTCTATTTTAATATTATCGGTACATTGGTGTTTATAACGTTATTTTCTGTTTTAAATAATATATTTAGTTTTGCATTTGTTAATCTAGCAGCTAATCACTTTTATATTGCAATTGCCCATTCGACATTTAATATTCTATGTACTGCGCTGC
>JAAYNX010000054.1 GCA_012520615.1 Clostridiaceae bacterium
CTATTTCATCTGTCGCATCTATAATATCCACTACATCCTGATTTTCTAATGCATCAGCATCTCCGTCTTCATCGTCGCCATAGAATGAGTTTGAAGTAAAGAGCTGAGATTCAATATGATCTCTTAATTGTGATTCACTCTTTATGTCAATCTTCCAACCTGTCAGTTTGGCGGCAAGTCTTGCATTTTGTCCTTCTTTTCCTATTGCCAGTGAAAGCTGAAAATCTGGAACAACTACCCTTGCAACCTTGTTTTCCTCATCTAAATCCACTTGCAGAACCTTAGCAGGGCTTAAGCTGGCAGCAATATATTCTTCAGCATTTGAGCTCCACTTAATTACATCAATCATTTCTCCCCTAAGCTCATCAACAATAGCTCTAATGCGGCCTCCCCTTTGCCCGACACAGGCTCCGACAGGATCTACATTCTCATTACGGGAAAAAATAGCTATCTTGGTTCTGGAACCTGCTTCTCTTGCAATAGTTTTAATTTCAACGGTTCCGTCTGCAATCTCCGGAACTTCTAATTCCAACAGCCTTTTTACAAGACCAGGATGTGTTCTGGATACATATATCTGAGGACTTTTGTTTGTCTTCTTAACATTAATTACATATATTTTTATGCGGTCGTGGACATTATACTTCTCGCCCGGTGTCTGCTCTGAAGGTGGTAAAACCGCTTCAACTTTCCCTAAATCAATAACAATATTCTTTCTGTCAAAACGGCTTACTACACCGTTTACAATATCTTCTTCACGATTTGAAAACTCATCGAAAATAAGGCCTCGCTCTGCTTCGCGAATTCGCTGCATTACTACCTGTTTAGCTGTTTGAGCTGCAATACGACCAAATTTCTTCGGTGTAACCTCCACCTCGACCATATCACCTATTTCAAAATCCGGTCCGAATCTTTTAGCCTGCTCAAGCGACATCTCGGTGGCTGAATCACTTATTTCATCAACAATGGTCTTTAAAGCGTAGACTCTAATGGCACCCGTGCTTCTATCAATGGATACCTCTACGTTTTGTGCAGAACCAAAGTTTCTTTTATACGCTGAAATTAACGCCTGTTCTAGTGCGTCAATAATAATCTCCTTATCAATGCCCTTCTCTTTTTCCAGCTGATCGAGGGCGTAAAGTAACTCAGCGCTCATCTCTAACTTACCTCCAAATTAAAATTTAAAAACCGTTTTAACCTTTGCAATTTGTTCCGATTTAAACTGTAGACTTTTTCCGTCTTCTGTCTTGATTGTAAGCATCTCACCTTCATATGAGACTAACTCACCTTCAAATTGTTTAGTATTGTCAACAGCTTTGAATAACCTAATCTCGACTGTACTTCCGATGGCTTTTACGAAATCCTCCGGTTTTTTAAGTGTACGTTCAAGCCCCGGGGAAGACACTTCCAAAAAAAACTCATGGGAAATAGGGTCCATTTCGTCAATCTTCTTATTCAAAGGTCTGCTTACATTTTCACAATCGTCTAGAGATATACCTTCCGGTTTATCAATGTATACTCTCAGAAACCAATTGCTGCCTTCCTTTACAAACTCAACATCCACTAGCTCACAACCTGCTTCTAATACGATGGGAAGCGCAATTTCCTTTACGATTTCTGATATACTTTTTTTAGCCATCCATACCTCCCTATACAAACGCAAAGAGTGGGAAACACCCACTCTCTCATCAAAAATGCATCAAACAAAGCAATTGTAACACAAAAAGCCAGTACTGGCAACATCTTTTTACACAGAACTCCACAACGGAAATAATATGGGATATACTATACTATATTATATCATAGTTTATCCATTGGAGATTAAATTTATGTCTGTTATAGGAATTGTCGCGGAGTATAATCCGCTTCATCTTGGGCATTTACATCATCTTAAATATGCCAGAAAAGCTACGAATGCGCAAGGCTTAATATGTGTTTTAAGCGGCAATTTTGTTCAGCGTGGGGAGCCTGCTCTTATCTCAAAGTGGGCACGCACCCAAATGGCTTTAATCTCAGGAGCAGATCTTGTTATAGAGTTGCCCTCCGCTTTTTCCTGCGCATCTGCTGAATATTTTTCCGCAGGAGCAGTCAGCATTTTAGATAGCCTTGGTATTGTGGACTATCTTTGTTTCGGTAGTGAAAATGGAAATATTGAGGATCTTGAATGGGTAGCTGAAATATTCGCATACGAAAGCGAAGATTTTAAACAAAATCTGAAAGAGAGACTTAATGATGGACTCTCTTATGCCATAGCACGTCAAAAAGCATTGGAAAAAATACTTTTGAATTATAAAGGCAAACCCTGTGACAATTTTTGCGATGAAGCAAAGGTTAAAAATATTATAAATGCCATCAGTAAACCCAATAACATTCTGGGCATTGAATATATAAAAGCTCTGAAACGTCTGAAAAGTCAGATAAAACCCATAACCATAAAAAGAATCGGACAGGACTATAATAGTTTAGAACGTGCATCCTCCTATTCAAGTGCAACTGCTATTCGGCAGCACATACAGGAAACTTTTACTTCATCATGTGAAATAGACTCTTTTTTGCAAAACAACATATCCCAAGAGTGCTTAAAGGTAATGTTTGACGAATTCGTCTCTGGAAGAGGGCCGGTATTTGCCGAAGCCTTTGAAAATATACTGCTCTATATTTTCAGGTCAAAAAGCTTAAATGAAATCCGCTCCCTCCCATATATGGAGGAAGGGCTTGAAAACCGGCTAAAACAAGCTTCCTTGGAATCAGTATCAATTGATGAATTCGTGAAAAAGGTTGTCACTAAACGATATCCCACATCACGAATAAAAAGAATTCTCTTTTCAGCACTAACAGGCATTACCGGAGAATTCCTAGAAGAGTTAAAGAATAATGGATATGCTCAGTATATAAGAGTTTTAGGCTTTAACGAAACCGGGAGAACACTTTTATCCAAAATGAAAAAGAAGGCTCGCCTTCCCATAATTACAAAACCCGCAAGCTACGATGAGATTGATAACAAACTAGCCGTAAAGCTGTTTGAGCATGAAGCAAGAACTACAGATGCGTATGTATTAGGCTATCCTTTCCTAAAAGAACGAGCCGGTGGTATGGAATTTAAGACCTCTCCGGTATACTATAAGGCCACAGATGAAGGCCACAGATGACAAGGACAGCTTCAGGTGGAGTAAAAACTCCATCTGAAGCCAAGAACCCTGTTTATGCTGCGTTCTCTTCACTGAGTCTTACTATTTCTGCTTGGATTAATACTAAGATAGATGTCAGCTGCAATATTACCTGAGTAACAACAAAAGCGTCTTGGATTAAAGCATCAATTTCCTCCTCGTTATTACCTTCTTCGCTCAGTCTTACAATTTCTGCCTGAATTAATGATAGAATAAAGTTTAATTGTAATATTGCCTGTTTTACAGCAAAGAAATCTGCAATTAAAGCATCAATTTCTTGATTGTTCATTTTTTCACCCCCAGGTTGTCTATCTTGTACATAATATGATATATAAGTTCACTCAGTTCACTATCAAATGAAAAAAGACAATGGATTAGTTTATTCCATTGTCTTCTAATATATTGTTTACTTTTGTTAACGTCTCTGGGCGTCAAAGCTTTTTTCAAGATTTTTAAGGATTCGATCCATGGCTACATTTACATCCTCATCCTTTAAGGTTCTGTCCAGAGCTCTGAAAGATAAGGCAAAGGCCACACTTTTCATTCCTTCGGGAACTTGGGCTCCTTTGTAGACATCGAAGATACTGACCTCTTCCAAGTATTCTCCGCCCTTTTGCTTAATTACCTCTATTATCTGGGCAACGTACAGTTCGTCCTTGACCACAATAGCCAAATCTCGGGTGATTGCAGGGAATTTAGGCAACTGACTGTATTGCTTTTCAGTAGTAGAAGCTTCAATTAATACATTTGTATCTGCCACAGCCACATAGGTTCTGCTTGGACATTCATAGTTTTCAGCGACTTCAGGATGAATCTCTCCCAAGGTGGCTGCATATACCATTTCCTTATTTTTCCCTTTAACATAAAGCTTAGCCGTGCGCCCGGGGTGGAAGCTTGCCTCATCTTTTTCAGGTCTGAATTCGTATTGCTTGATGCCCATAGCCAATAGAAGCTCTTCCATTGCGCCTTTCAGCTCATAAAAATTACTCGTTCCGCCATACATCCCAATGGTCAATGTTCCTCTTTCATCTGCCAGAACCTCCCCTTCTATGGGTAAATAAACATAAGAGAGTTCAAAAAGCGCAGCCTCGGGATTATTACGGTTGTAATTTATCGAAAGCGATTTTAGCATATCAGGTAGTGTAGTTGTTCTCATAAGGCTGAAATCTTCTCCGAGAGGATTTGAAATAACAACTGCATTACGAAGATGATGATCCTTAGGAAGATTAATTGTATCAAAGACCTTGGGGCTTGCAAAAGATAGGGTATAAGCCTCATATAATCCGCAGGCGACCATGGTATTCCTGATTACATCCTCCATGCTTTGTTTGTATGTTTTCCTGCCCTGCATTGATTCCTTACCTGATAAAAGGCTGGACTTGATATTGTTATATCCGTAAAATCTAGCGATTTCCTCACATAAATCAGCCAATTCAACAATATCGTTACGGAATGACGGAGGAATTAATGTCATATTCTTTTCATCTACTTCAAATTCCAAAGATTTGAAGATTTTTACCATTTGGGCAGTTTCTATTTCAGAACCCAAGAAGCTATTTATTCTCTCAGGCTGAAATTTCATAATCCGCTTTTCATATGGCATACGATTGCAATCGGCTATACCCTTTACCACTTTTCCGGCACCTAAGAGCTCAATAAGTTCAGCACAGCGATTTAAAGCAGGTATTGCATTTTCGATATCCAACCCTTTTTCAAAGCGAATGGAAGCCTCGCTTCGAAGGCCCATTTTTTTGCCCGTTATACGAACTGAGGAACCCTTGAAAGTAGCTGATTCAAGTAAGATAGTATTGGTTTTATCAGTTATCTCTGAGTTCTCTCCTCCCATAACTCCGGCAACACCAATAGGGCGGTTCTCATCACATATCAAAAGCATATCTGAATCAAGATCTCTGTCCTGCCCGTCCAAGGTCCTGATAGTTTCACCATCTTTCGGTGTTCGTACTACAATCCTGCGCCCTTGAACCTGCTCAAGATCAAAAGCATGCATTGGTTGGCCGTATTCAAGCATTACATAGTTTGTGATATCAACAATATTATTGATAGGCCTCATTCCAGCCGCAGCAAGTCTTCTTTGCATCCATGCCGGAGAGGGCTCGATTTTTACATCTTTTACAGCCCTTGCAGCATATCTGTAGCAAAGTTCAGGGTTTTCGATTTCTATGGAGACTAGGTCGTTAATATCACCGCCGGCTTCTTCCTTAACCTCCACTTTTGGAATTTTAAATGTTTCACCAAGAGTAGCTGCGGTTTCCCTCGCCAAGCCTATGATAGAAAGACAGTCCGGTCTGTTTGATGTAATTTCAAATTCTACTACCTTGTCTAGATTCAAAACATCCTTAACATCTGCTCCTAATTCCGGCGTACCGCTAAATACATATACTCCGTGATCAGGTGCATCAGGAAGGTAGTCCTTAGTAAGATTGAGTTCGTCAATAGAGCACATCATTCCGTAGCTTTCGACTCCACGCAGTTTTGAAAGCTTTATTTCACCGCCGGGCAACTTTGCTCCGACAAGTGCAAGGGGAATGTAATCTCCTTCTTTAACATTAGGAGCTCCTGTAACTATTTGCAAAACTTCGCTACCGATATCAACCTTGCAAATGCGCAATTTATCAGCATCAGGGTGGCTTTCTATAGCAACAATTTTACCTACTACTACTATCTCAATGTCCTTCCCCAGGTCCTCTACGCCTTCAACCTTAGAGCCGGAAAGGGTCATTGCATCGGTATACTCTTTTATAGGAACATTTATCTTAACAAAATCACTTAACCATTTTATAGGTGCCTTCATTTCTCTCTCCTCCTTTAAAACTGCTTCAGGAAACGAATATCGTTTTCGAACAGCAATCTCATGTCATCAATACCGAACTTACCCATTGTAATACGCTCAATGCCCATACCAAAGGCAAAACCTGAGTATATATCAGGGTCTATTCCGCATTCTCTTAGCACATTAGGATGAACCATTCCGGCTCCCAGAATCTCGACCCAGCCTTCACCTTTACATATTCTGCATCCTGAGCCTCCACAGCCCCAGCAGGATACGTCTACTTCCGCTGACGGTTCAGTGAATGGGAAGTGATGTGGTCTTAAACGAATTCTAGTATCCTTTCCGAATATGGATTTAGCAAAAGCCTGCAGAGTTCCATTAAGATCCCCCATAGTAACGCCTTTATCAACAACAAGGCCTTCCACCTGATGAAAAACAGGAGAATGAGTGGCATCTACGGCATCAGATCTGTAAACACGGCCGGGGCAAATAATTCTTATTGGCGGTTTATTATTCTGCATATGCCTGATTTGTACCGGTGATGTATGGGTTCTCAAAACCACATTCTCACTTATATAAAAGGTATCCTGAGTATCTCTTGCCGGATGATTTTTGGGAATGTTCAGAGCTTCAAAGTTATTGTAATCCAGCTCAATTTCCGGGCCTTCGGCAATCTCATATCCCATACCCAGAAAAATATCCTTTAACTCGTCCAGTACCAATGTCAGAGGATGCTTCCTCCCGATTGCCCTGATTTTTCCGGGCATGGTAACGTCAATCACTTCGCTTTTAAGCCTTTGATTCCGCTCTTCTCTAATTAAGCGCAACTTTGCGTTTGCAATATTTTCTTCAAGGGTAGCTCTGACATCATTAGCCATTTGCCCTACTATAGGACGCTCTTCGGCCGACAGTGCACCCATGCCCTTTAAAATCCGTGTCAGTTCGCCCTTTTTACCGAGATAGGCTACCTTCAAATCTTCCAGCTCACGAATATCGGAGATTTGAGCGAGTTTATCCATCGCTTGCTTTTTAATTGCTTCCAATTGTTGTTTCATTGTGCCTATAACACCTCATTCTCTTTTTATTAACTCCCATATTGGTATAGCAGTAGCTTGCTACCAATCAGACTTCGTCTTCTTGGGCAAGCTTTGCATAGGACGTACATCTGCTTCTTCGGTCGTTTCACTCCCTCACAAGCAGTGTTACGGCCATAAAAAAAACGCCCTGTCATAGGACAAAGCGTCAGCTTGCGGTACCACCTATGTTCATGTAAGCATTAAAAATATGCCTAGCATGCACTTATACGCTGTAACGGGCTTACCCGGCCGTTCCTACTATTGTTTCAGACAGCAGCTCCGGAGGGAAATTCAGCCTGTTGCTTTCAAATTGATGCTTTCAACCTGTGGCATCAACTCTCTTTTTGAAGAGGCAAAAGCTTACTTAAACTCTTTCATCGCAAATATTTTGTTATTAGTATATTATAACCAAATTGGCGGATGTGTTCAAGTCATTTATTCATTGTATCCAAATCATAGGGTGTTTCTTGGTACACATAATAATTTAGCCAGTTTGCATATAACAGGTTAGCATGGCTTCTCCATTTAACAATAGGCGGATTAGCAGGATTATCATCAATAAAATAGTTTTTCGGCACTTCAATATCCATGCCTTTATTCTGATCTCTAAAATATTCATTGCCTAAAGTCTCGGGGTCATATTCAGAATGTCCCGTAACAAATATTTGTCTACCGTCATTAGAACACACCACATAAACGCCGGATTCAGGAGACTCGGATAGTATTTTCAGGTTTTCTACTTTCTCAATATCCCCTTTTCTAACCTCTGTATGACGGGATTGGGGCACATGAAAAACATCATCAAAGCCTCTGAACAATTTAACATATTGTTCATTAATATAATGGGGAAAGACACCAAACATCTTTTTCTCCAAAGGATATTTTTTTATCCCATAATGATGGTACAGACCCGCCTGAGCTCCCCAGCAAATATGAAATGTCGAAAAAACATTGGTAACACTCCAATCCATGAGCGCTTTCAACTCATCCCAATACGCCACCTCTTCAAACTCCATGGTTTCTACCGGGGCACCTGTAATAATCAGACCGTCAAACTTCTGATCCTTAACGTCATCAAAAGTTTTGTAAAAAAGTCTTAAATGCTCAGCAGGAGTATTCTTCGATAAATAGGATTTAGGGTGCAAAAGTTCAATATCCACCTGTAAGGGCGAATTGCCAATAAGCCTTAAAATTTGTGTTTCAGTAACAATCTTGGTAGGCATCAAATTCATTATGGCTATTTTTAACGGCCTGATATCCTGAGATTTTGCTCTTTCTTCACTGATAACAAATATATTTTCATTTTGCAGCGTTTCAAATGCAGGAAGGTTATTAGGTATATTAATTGGCATAATTTGCTCCTTAAAACATACAGTTTTTCTAATACTGTATGTGATTTTGTAAATATATTGCTTTAGATAATGAAATTCTAAATAAAGATATTAGATAAATCTGAGCAGACCTGTAAGCCGGGTTCTGTCTTGAATGATCATCTATCTACGCCTGGTATTGCTACAAGGCTTTAGCCACCTCTAAGAAACAGGCGGGCAGCCTATATGTTTCTTATCACGGTGTTGCTCCAGGTGGGGTTTACATAGCACCCTCCGTCGCCGTGGGGTCGGTGAGCTCTTACCTCGCCTTTCCATCCTTACCGTTCTAGAGGTTAGATGCGAGAAGTGGGATGTAAGAATTTAAGTTTATATTTAATCCTACTACTTCCAACATCTAACCTCTAGAAAGGCGGTTTATTTCTGTTGCACTTTCCTTAAAGTCACCTTCACCGGGTATTACCCGGCACCTTTGCCCTGTGGAGCCCGGACTTTCCTCGTACGAGGCTTTTCAGCACATCGTCCGCGACCATCCGGCCTACTCATATTATCTGTATCAAGATATTTTACAATATTGTTTATGCACAGTCAATTGTAAATTAAGGGTTCCATAGTGAACCGAACGATTTCCCGGAGCGATAAATCTTGCAGCTAACAGCCGCTAACTTGTATATGTCTAACGTTATAGATAGTTTTCTCACAGTCTGGCAAATAATAAAAATCCGATTAAATAAAGCAAATCCTCTCGATATTGAAAAAATAGTGGCACCTTAGTTTAGTTAAAATCAGACTGTAACCAACGGGCGAAGTTTTTCTAAGGTTTTCGCGCCAATACCTTTTATATTATCCAATTCTTCTATTGATTTAAAAGGGCCGTTAGTATTGCGATAATCAATAATTGCCTTTGCTTTGACTTCCCCGATGTAGGGTAAGGCCATAAGTTCCTCCATCGAGGCTTTATTTATATTTACCTTGGCTGATTCATCGAACACTTGCTTAATATCTTCGTCAGCTTTTCCAATTTGAGCTTTAACCTGAGTTTTTTCACTCTCAATTATTTCTTTTGCAGGAGAATCTGTTGTTTTTATAGGTAAAGGACTAGATTCTTCAGCAAAAGTATCATCATTTGAAAAAGAAATCCAACAACGTCTTACAGAAGAAAAATTAGATAAGAAAAGTATGCCAATTAAGAATAGAAGCAAGCAAGGTGCTACTAAAAACTCCCACCTGATACTATAGGTTTTGCCTTTAACATTAATCTCCATAGTTACTTCCTTATTCCACACACTTGTCTATATTATGCCATATTTTTATATAAAATCAACAAAATTCTATATTTATATGGAAACTAATGGTTACTCCACAGACTTGAGTTTATACCTGATGTAAATTATAATAAAATAAATGCTCTTTTTAGACGCAGTTTAACTTAAGAAAAAATCGGGAGTTGATATTTTTGAAGATAAAATCTTTTACTATATATACTATAATAATTATATTAATAACTCTATCCATCCCCTTCCCATCGCTTGCCGAAGCGCAGCCTGACCTTACAGCCAAAGCATTTATTCTTATGGATATGAAAACAGGCCAGGTTTTAGCAGAAAAAAATGCAGACGAACGGCGCTCTCCAGCAAGTACAACAAAAATAATGACTGCTTTAGTTGCACTTGAAAATGCAGATTTAGAGGATGAAATGACAGCCTCTGAAAATGCTATAAATAGCGTTCCTTATGATTATGTAACAGCCGGCATAAAAATCGGCGAAACCCTTAAATTCAAAGATTTGCTTGATCTTATGATGATTACTTCCGCAAACGAAGCAAGCAATATTATTGCAGAAAACATTTCAAAAGATGGTACAATGCAGGGCTTTACTGATATGATGAATTCAAAGGCTGCTGAGCTTGGCTTAACCGGTACCCACTTTACCAATGCAAATGGAAAAGAGGAAGAAGACCATTACACTACAGCAAGGGATCTGGCTATTCTCTCAAGGGCGGCCATGACTATGGATAAGCCTATCTTTAGAGAGGTTGTGGGCAGAAAAGAGTTTTCTATTCCGGATACGAACCTAAGAAAAAGCAGCGAATGGAAATTAGGTCACCTTACTTATACTAATGAACTGCTTACCTCCCACTCAAAATATTATTCAAAAGTAACCGGAATAAAGACCGGATACACAGATTTGGCAGGATTATGTTTAGTGTCCTCGGCTGTTAATCCTGATGGCCTTGAGCTGATAGCAGTTGTTCTTGGAGCAGAAGACAAAACTCACCAATTTAAGGATTCTCAAAATCTTTTAGAATACGGTTTTAAAAACTTTGGCGAACAGCAGCTTACGCAAAAAGGAGAATATGTTAACAGGTTTGAAGTTGAAGATGCTGTAGATGGCAAAAAAGTTGAAGTTATTACTAATAATGAATTTAGCCATATTCTTCCGTTGAATGAGGAAATCCGTACCAAAAATTTAGAAATTGTAAAAACTTTTAATGAACCTTTTGTGGCACCTATTGCACAAGGGCAGAAAGTAGGGAAAATTGAATATATCTATGACGGTAAGCTGATCGGTACTGTGGAACTTGTCGCAAAAGAAGCAATAGAAAAAACTACAATTGCCATTTTACGTGATAAATACAAGGAAATAATAAACGATGAACGTTTTATATTCGGCGTGAAAGCAGCGGTAATAGTTATTGTGGCAATAATTATTCTGGGCTTTATATTGCGTTTTATAAACAAAAGAAAAAGACGTCGCAATAATTACTATTCCTCTAGAAAAAATAATTACCGGTTTAGAGATTATAGATAAAAAGATGATGTCTTAAAACAAGACGGTTATTTTGTTAAAGATTATTCACTTCTAAGGCTACTAATTATATGTATGCGAATATCTGACCAATTCAGCTTTAGAGGTGATGTCATGGCGGAAGCAGACAACCACAGTGTGAAAAACCTTCTTGTTTCTTTCATTTCTCTGCTTCATTCAAAAGATAATATCAATATCAGAAACGTACGGTTAAATCGCATTAAATACATGTTGATCTTTCCTTTAGCACCCGTTTTTGCAAATATGCAGGGCACTTTGTTCAGCGACTCAATCCGGCTTTTCGGGCTCGATGCAATGACGCTTATGGGCAGTGCTTATTGTCTAGGAGCTGGAATGTTGTTTGCTCTAGCCAAAGTGAAAAACCTGGCAGTGACTACCCGCATATTTGCCTCTTTTACGGCAGTTACTTATATTCCGTGGTTATTTATACCCGAAAGCCCATTGAGTCTGCTTCTGGCAATCCTGTTTATGTTCGGTCTGGGGGGGTGTGCCGCATGCGCAGCTTTTTCATACACCTTTGCGCTTAACAATACGGAACGGCTTCTTGGTGCCGCGGCGATTTCGTTTTTCTTTGCGCTGAATCAAATTGACTCCGGTCTATCCCTTATATCCGGATTTTTTAATAGATTCTATTTGACGTCGCTTGTTGCAGGCACCTGCATCTGCCTTTTCCTTTATAATACAAACGATTATTCGGAAGTTGAGAGAAGGCCAAAAGCAAAGCTCAATTCCGCTCTCAAGCTAATGTTGTATTTCTTCATCGCCCATTATTTTGTCGAAATATTTTACACTTATCTGCCGGGTGCATCTATGCCCGACGCTATGGTGGCAAACGGGGCAGTGGGCGTTTTGGTAGTTGTTCTTACGGTTGCTTTACAGTTTATCACCAAACGAAGTGTCTGGAATATGTGCAACCTGTTTTTCTTGGCTATGATTTGTACCTACATACTTTATTTTTCACCCGAAGACTCTCTCTTCAGGTATGCTGCCCGTTACATACATGGTTTTGAGCAGATGGGCTATATCGCGGCATATTACCTGCTTGGCTGTGTGTTCAAAAAACACGGAGATTTTTATACATTCAAGCTGTGCGTTGTTACAATCCTGCCATCCAGCGTGCTGTCATATATAATTCCGGGTATATTCTCGGCTTACGCGCCCGATTTGCTGCCTCACGCGGCGACAATCACCTCCGGTATTATTTTTATCATATTTATACTTTTATCTCCTGCCTATTCAAAACATTTGTTTTTTGCCGAATGGGCTGATGATTTTTACTGTGCCGATATGTCGGAAGCCCCCGATGAGGCGGAAGAATCTAATATGCTGGAGGGACTGGGGCTGTCACCCCGCGAAAAAGAAATAGCCGCACTGCTTCTTTGTGGGCATTCGGCTAAACAGATTGCCGAAAAACTTGGAATCACAACCAATACAGCAAATTTTCATATTAAGAATCTGTATAAAAAGCTTAATATCGGCAGTCGTTCAGAGCTGTTTGCACGATTCGGCACCCTGCCCCGCCGGACTGTGTGAAATCCCCCGTTCAGATGAAGATAAAATGCCCGGACATATAAAGCGCCCTCCCGGATTCGAGAAGAGCGCTTTTAATTTTTTAAGGGTATTACAGTTTCCTCGTCATACTGTGCGAAAACTATCAATAGTATTAAAGCTATACAAGTTTGCGGCTGTAGATTGTGCGATTTAGCGCTCCATCTCCAACATCCAGTTTCCAGTCGCGCTCGCTACGCAATCCTTGCTTCGCTTTAAATCGCAGCAACCACGCCGCTCATTTACGGTTGAATTAACAAACAGTCTGTCGTCTTTATGCCGACTTCCAATCAATGCTTGTGTCAAAGCTTGCGTTGACCGATCCTTCGACCTCGAAGAGCCATAGATCAAGGCTGTAGGATACCGTACACGAGCAGGCCAGCGACCAGCAATCGAAAGGATATGCCGAACCTATCTTACCTCTTGCATCCAGATAAAAACTGATGATATTGAACTTTTTGGAGCCAACCTTGATGCCCCCCTCAATTCCGCCCTTTAGATAGAGCTCCAAAGTGAAGGAGTTGTCTGCAAAGTAATAGGCACCGTCAGCCCCCGCATAAAGATAACCGCGCAGATAAACAATGAAGACCTCAACGCTCTTATCCAACCCCAGCTCCATCTTAGCCTGAACCATGGAGTCCCCGCCTTCATCGATGCGGAAACCAACTCCCATACCCAGATGGAAGATACCTATGTTTCCTACCAGCGTTTCCGGGTATCCAAGATAAACTCCGAACAGGCGGGGACTATATTCAAATCCAAGGCTGCCGCCAACCTCAGCCAGTAGCAGATTAATCCTGTCCAAGGTCATACTGAAAGAAAAGTAACGATCAGGATGGCTGTACCTTATGGCAGCGGAGCCCACCTTTGTGAAGCCTCCGTCTCCCTCAATCACCGAGCTGATGCTTAGCGGAAGATAAAGGCTGCCGCTGGCACTCACCGAGGGGCCGCGCTCAAAGCCAAAATACAGGTCACGTATCTCGCAGAGCCTTGAAACTTCAAGAGTTCCTCTTATTCCCGCAGCGAAGGTTGAATCGCTGCCTTGATGCACATGAAGATTTTCAATAAATCCTTTCATATGACCGGCCTGATTGGGGAACTCAAACCGTTGCTGCTCATCTCGTGAGATTTCCATGTTATAGGTGACCATGCCCGTAAAGTTACGTACCTCACCGGCACCCAGCGATATTTTTCCTCCCTGGCTGCCGGGAACCAGTCCGACCGCGAAGTAACACCTGTCGTTTTGCTCATCATATCCAAAGCGGGTTTCTGCTTTAATTGGCATACCTTTTAGCTGCTGTAAAAAGTTGAAATTCAGCTCCTTGGTATCGAATTCAACAAGTCCTCCGGCATTCTGTACCTTCTTAGGCACCAAAACCCCGGAAACGTCCACACAACCGTCAAAGGATGTTTCAAGGACCGAAAGGGATTCATCGTATATAACTTTCGGATTGCCCAAAACAGCGGGGCACTCTATAATCAGCTGATCGGTAGTGTCACTTGAAAGAGCTATAATGTCTGAGAGTAGTGTCGCACCGTACAGATTCATTCTGACTGCTCCCGATTCCCTGTGTACAAGCTCAAACCTTCGTATCTCCATGGGAAAACCTTCAAAGTCAATATTTACAGGTCTGGTCAGAAAAGCAGTTGTATATTTACGTCCCAGCGCATCTGTTTTATTACCTGCCAGAGTTTTATCAGCCGGGATGACCATATCCGAGAAAGCTAGGATTTCTGCCGATGAAATGCCCGCAACCGGTGCGTCACGCTCGGGTAGCTTAAGTCCTCCGCTGATGTGCAAACCGTCTTCCTTAAAGAATCCACCATCTATTTTTATGTCGATATCATTCGCCAGAGCATCTTCAATCATTGTCGGAGCCACAGAACATAGAAATGCTCCCTTCTTTCCGTCTTCATTATCCTCCTTATTTGTATACAACTTGACTTTCAACCAATTATTCTGTAACAGATCAACCCTAGCCTCTGCGTTGATTTCAAGGTTTACACGATTTGCATACAGGTCAAGCAGACAGTCGTAAACAATCACCTCATTAAAGCCCCCCAATTTTTCTCCAAAGTCGGCGGGGACTCCTTCGGTGTTATAGAGATAGGTTTGATAGTTGAAGCCGTTTAAATCGTATATCATCTCGCCCTCGGCAAGTTTAAAATCAATAGCTCCGCCTCCGTCACGCTGGATAAAATCGGGAGGCAACTTAAGGGTACCGCTCTTAATTATAAGCCCTACCCAGAACGGCTTTTCAGTTTCATTGGGAGTCTGGGAGCCGCCCTGTTTGGGTAAGAATCCCTCCCTGTCAAGATCAACAGTTACACCGGTTGGAGCCACCACCATAGCTTGGGCGCGCTGGGTCGAGGTGTCGAGGCTGCGTTCTGTAATCCTTGTCGGGGACATATGGCTGTTTTCCATTACAAAGCCCTTTCCGGTCCAATCATTAACCTCGATGGGAATCCATGAGCACTTATCCTGAAGTGAAAAGTCGTCCGGAACAATCAGCAAACCGTTTTGCTGTACTGTTTCCCCAAACTGTATAAGCCCCGCACGCATTGCGGCTTCCAGTAAGTCCGTCAGATTGCCTGCCGCAAGCTCATCCATCTCATTGGTTTTTGGGTGGCCCCCCACATATGTCGCGGGGACATCCTCTCCCGTAACACCTTCCTGCTCAAAGGGAAGCACCATTTTCCCTGATAAATATCCTCCTGAAAGAACCTCTCCGTCTACAAACACCAGAGCGGCAAAATCCACCCGAAGTGCGGCTCCGCCCGGCGCAAGAAGCTGCAGGCTTTGTTCTTTGTCTACCATAATACTTCCGCTCATTCTGCCTTGTAAGTCGAATTTTAGGTTAGTTGCCGGAATAAATTCCAACCCCTCGTTATTCAATGTTTCAAGGTGTGATTTCATTATGACTTTACCGCCTACCAGCGTGATAAGATCCTTTGCATTTAATTGTTTCCCATTGAGCCGTATCCAGATCTCCCGGTGATTTTGAAGAATAAACTGCTCATACCGGATTACAGGCAGTTTCTTATCCACTATAATATTCCCAACCTGAAGCTCAGCATCTTCAAACTCAAGAGCATACATATCTCCAACCAGATTTCGATTAAACGTACTCTTTATATAACCGCTCACTTCAGCTCTGCCCATATGGGGAGCAACAGCCAGACTCACAAGCTTCACCCCGATGCTTGGCAGTTCAACAGGCGCCGTTATATAGGCATACCCGCGGTACATAGTATCGTAATTGCTCCCCTTTGTAATCTCGGCTTCATCAATTACCACCGGAATCGTGGTTTCATAACCGATATCCAGCTTGGCCGTACCTGAATATCTTTGAGAATTCACGGGTTTTTTCAGTTTAACTTCGGTAAGCCTAAAGTTCATGCAATACACCAAATCTGAATTAAACTCCTCATATCCGGACACAGCCGGGGGGGCTACATACGGAACAGGCGACTGGGAAGCTGTAGAAGCCGCAGTCAGCATAGGTGACTGATCAGCCGAAACACTCAAAGCCTTTAAATCTCCTCCATTATACGCCAGACCAAGGGGATCTAATGGCACAGTTGTTTCTTTTGGTTTTTCAGGTGTATTGGGCGTGGACAGGGAGGTAACATTAAGGCTTATTTCCTTTGAATCGGTGCCATAAGAATTGGTAACCCGAACTACAAAGCGGTATTTACCCGGATCAATAAACTTGCTTACCGTTAATAGCCCTGAGCTGTCGATACTAGCCTGGGAAGGAACATTCATTCGTGGCGACACCGGCTCAAGGCACCAAGACAGGGGCTTTGTACCGGTGGCATTAAGCTTTACTTTTAAGTCTTTACTTCGGGTAATCATTTTAAAGCTGTATTGGTCGCTGCGCTCATCCAGTTTCGGTACTTCACCAACCTCCAGTTTGCGGGATACCTTAAGCGTAAAGGAATCTGTATGCTCACCAAAGTCATTCTTAGCTTTTAAGGTTACAGTATAAACTCCTGCTTTGAGGGATGAATCCGAAATAAACTTTCTTGCTCCTTTATCGATGGAAAATTCTTTTATCGAATTTCCCGTAGCATCTTTTACTGATGCGGATACAGTGATTGGCACGGTGCCTGTAAGTTCATATTGTACACTGTATGAAATACCTTCAAAGGTATTAAATTCTTTTTCTGCAACCGTAATCTTTGGCGCGGTTCCGGCAGGTTCGGGCAGGTCTTCAGGAATCTCTATTTCAGGGGGATCCATTTCCGGAATCTCAGGAGTTTCACTTTCCAAAGGATCCTCAGGAATTTGATTTTCCAAGGGATCATCAGGGATTTGATTCTCTACTGGGTTCACGGGAATAATAGTCTTTAGATCAGACACGAATGGCAGACTAACCATAATAGGCTCAGAGAATTCTGAAAGATAGCCTCCGGTGTCAAGAACTTTTACTTTGTACCAGTTAAATGCGAATATGTCGGCCTCAGTATCCTTCCATTTGGGTTCAAAAAGCAGCGGGCTTGCCTGATAGTATGTCCCGTCTTTTTTGTCCGATCTATACACAATATAACCCACAGTATCGGCCAGACACTGATCCGGTGTCAGGGGAGACATTCTGGCTAAGTTCCATGAGAGATGGGGTACATTATCAACAATCTCGCCGGTTAATCCGTCTATGGGATCGAACGGACGGTTCCTGCGTGGAGTTGCCTCCACAGGCTCAGGCCGTGAAGAACCAAGATTGTCGTCGTTCCATGCTTGCACCGTGTACAGATATTTCACGCCATATCTGGCAGTTGTATCAATTATGGACAGCGGTTTTAAAAGCCCTGTGGCTGGATCAACTGCTTCGGTGGTATCCTCATCGGCAGACAGCTCTCCAACCTTTGTCCAGACTATCTTTCCCAGCATTCTTTCGCTTAAGTCCTTATAATCGGCAAGCGCCAGAGGACCAAATCTATCCAGTATCTGATTATACGCATCAAGAGCGCTCTGTTTTCCAAGAGAAGCAATGTTTTCTGTTATAGAGGAGGATTTTGCGAAAGGAATGGTCTTAAATCTGCTAACCGGCAGAATACCGGCACCCTGTGCAGCCGTAGCCGGTAGGGAGCCTGGATTCAACGATTTTTCCAGTATTCCGGTCATAAACACATCTGCCTGGGATGGCGGCTCAAATAAGCCCGAAAGAACTTCGGGGTTATCGTTAAGCATTTCAAAATAAACTTTATCGCTTATAACGGGTATTGCGGCTCGGTAAATCTCGTACCTATCGCAATGGCTGACAGCTGAAAAATTGATTTGCACACCATCCTTGCGTGAGAGGGGCAGTAATAGATTGGGAGTTTCAGGTGGTTTGGTGGATGGAACCCGGAAGCGCTGCACCCGTCCAACCGCTGATTCCACTCCCCACAGGGAAACCGATGTTACTTTATAGTAATAGTAATGGGCAAAGGACTGCTCAACCCGCTCTGTATATTTGGGAATCTTCAAATTATCACCAACCAGTGTCCATTCAAGGGTCGATTCATCAATAGGCTTTTTAAAAGAGGATACCTCACTGCGGTAGATACGGTAATAGTCAACCTGGGGATCATCGGGAATTTCCCAGTTAACATAGACATATCCGCCTTCGGGAGCATCGGGGATACCCTCCGCACCGATGAATGCATTGGCATATTCCAGATACGGGTTTTCCATGGTGGAAAGTTCATAAGAAAAAGTAATTTCCGGCTCAAGGCAGACTAAGAAGAGAGAGAGTCTTCCCGGCTCGTTGGAAAGGCCTCCTACTACCATTTGATTCTGGGTTACAGCCGACTCGTTCACCCGTCTCCATCTGCCCATCCTCAAAAGCTCGGTACGGGACATGTTCTGCATTTCCTCCAAAGGCTCAGGCTCAAACAAAGGCCTGTAAATAACATATCCTCCTAACCCTTCGCCGTTGTATACCGGCCATTTAAGGCGTGCGGTGCCATCAGGCAGTACATCCTCGCCACGGACAGCAAGTAACATGTGTATATAGCGGTCGTCAGGCAAATTGCCGTAACTCTCGTCAAGAATCTTGGACGCAACCGACCCGGCAATAAGGAAATTTCCTATTTGCGCCCCCTCATTTTTTGCGTTGATAAGTGTATCAGGGTATGCCCCGGCCGGGCATGGCCTTGTGGGAATATTCGCCGTGGCTGAGGCATCAAGATCGGCGTAAGTAATAATGTCAGGTTGAATAATCCCCGGATGAGTTCCCGAATAATCCGGCAGCGTGTTGGGGTGCATGGAAATGGAAAGCTCATCGGGAATCCCCGGCTCGACAGTGGTAGGAACAGCCATCGTGGCTGACTGGGACCAAACGCTCTCGTTATTCCATGAGTCCCAAGCTGAAACCCAATATTTATAGGTACAGCCTTCTTCCACATCAATATCAAAATATGCAAGATCGGGATGAGCAAGGCTGAACTCTGAAAGCAAAAGATGGTTGCTCTTTTTACGCTTAATCTTTTTGTACACTGGTTCTTCAGTAGCATAGGAAATCTCAGGAGCTTGCTCGATTACCATTCCCGTGCCGCCTATGTTTTCTGCTTGTTCCTCTTGAGGCGGTTCAGGATTGCTGTAGGTAAGGTCAGCTAACACCTCAGGCTTCCCAAACGGTTTGGCTCCCACAGCAACTGCTCGGTATATGGTAAAGCGTACGGTATCAGGTGAATCTGTATAGATTGGCAGCACTATTCCCCGTTTACCGGAGTTTGCACTTATTACCTGCTGTACTGCAGGTGACGGATCTACTGCATTGTCCGAACGTATGGGAGTGTCTATTGAGGGCGAGTTGGGCGGGGTTACTTTTTCTACTTTGAAGGTTATGGGGTCGGAATATTCGCTCATCCGTCCAAAAACGTCCAGAGAGCGTATACGGTATGTGGCTGTTCGCCCGTTATCAACCGTATCCTCAAAAAACACAGGAGATTCAAAGAAGATATCAGTTTCGTCAAGTATGTATGAAACAGCTACCGGCTCATCGTTTATCTGTTTGAATTCGTTCTCACCATCAAGCTTTCGCTCGATAAGGTATCCGCTCAGTATGCTTTTTTCCTCCGGGGTCTGGGCTTGCGTCCAACGCAGCGGCACCTTTCCATCCAGGCCATAACCCATCAACCCTTCAGGTTTGGTCAGTTTATTTTCAATTCCTTTTGTAATGGAAAGAGATGATCTCCCTCCTTCCGGTGTCAAGACCTCATATTTTATTTCGGTTCCATTAGGAAGGTTCAGTGAAGATAGATCATCCCGCAGCAAAAATCCTGCCTCTTTTGCAAACTCATCATCAACAAAGCTGAGAGTTGCCAGCTGCTGTCTTGCAACAAGAATAGAGTTAGCAAGCTCAAATTTTTCCGCTCCGCCCGGCTGAATCCCAATTTGGCTGATGCCGGTTATTGGTCTTGCTTGTCTGACAGAGAATCTTTCGAGAACAGACATACTTATTCCAGAGCTTAAGCCGGTTCCGTTCTGCCCGCCGGTTACATATATAGGCTGGCTCAGCATAAGGTCAACATAAGGAATTTTCTGTTCCATACTTGCGGGAATTGTAATAAGCGCATTTTTCATTTCTATATAATCCATTTCGCCGCTTATCCTTGGCTTCTGGGTCAAGGCATCACTTCGGCAAGCAGTATTTCTGAATTCCTCGGCGGTCATTTCAAGAACAGCTAGTTTTTCGGGTGTAAGTTCGGCTTGTTTGTAGAGGGCTTGTATCAAATCAGCATCGGACAGCGATAATTTTCCTGCCAGTGCTTGCATAGGTGAAGCCTGTTCCTGGGATATTAGCTCCCTTGCGCCATTAATCACACGATACAGCTTATAACCATTTTCAGGCAGCCAATCTCCTGAGGGAACCATATGAACAAATGTCTCGTCGGGTGATTGCCAGACGCCTTTCATATTTATTGAGGCCGGAAACGAAACAAGGCGGTCATAGTCATATTC
Source organism: Clostridiaceae bacterium (assembly GCA_012520615.1). Classification (GTDB taxonomy): domain Bacteria; phylum Bacillota; class Clostridia; order DSM-8532; family DSM-8532; genus DTU059. The sequence continues at coordinate 20,689 of JAAYNX010000054.1, forward strand.
TTTAGGTGCAAGCAGACGCGATGTGGCATTTTTCAGTTCTGATATAGTCGCCTTCTGTTCTTCCAGAAGAATTTGCGGTACTGCATGTTCTCCTGTCACCTGAACGGCTACGCTTTTTGGAGGTTTTTTCACGACTTCATCCTCCGAAACACCCTCAGTATCTGAAACAACCCCGGTATTTGAAACATCATCGGTATCCGCGGTATCCTCGGTATTTGAAACATCCAAGGTATCTGAAGAAACACCGGAAGAACCGGTTTTTTCTTCCTGATTGTCCGGCACCTGACTGGCCTCTTTATCGGCAGAATCCTTAATATACTCCTGTTCTTGGTCTAACAGTACTGTTAGCTGCCGATCCAAGCTGCGTAAACTATTTAGAGCTAGGCGGGAGTCTACAATGTCGGTGAGTTTTTTCGTATTTATCAGTTCTTTAGCAATCTCAGAATTTTTTAGCAGCACATCTACACTGGGAGAGTCGCTGTGAATAAGAGCCTCCAGTGTCTGAGGCTCTGACTCGGTTTCAGCTAGGATATATGACCTATCCGGTAAGTAAGAGAAGGCTTCTCTTGTAAATCCCCCACTAGCCCATAAAATGCCTGTTATGATAACAGCCAAACCAGAAAGAGTAATAACGAGGGAGAGAACCGGTTGCGTGCGAAATTGTGTAAATACCCAACGAGCAATATTTTTAATGATTTTCATGCTTTACCATCTCCTGTTTATGTTTAGTTTATAATGTTAAACGAATCACTCTTATTAAAAATTTTCTTCGTTCTCATGGCAACACTTCCTGACTAATCCAATTTTACATATTAAGAATCAAATTTAGGTAGCTACTAAAATTGGTAGGGGGCAAAAATCATCCTAAGGGTCAATCCTTTATAAAGCCATCAAAAGACTGTAGGATAACTATTTTAAGCGATTAATAGGATGCAGGATTGAAAGAAAAGCATAAATATAAAAGGGCTGTTTCAAAACCCAAAATGGTTCTGAAACAGCCCTTTATTATTCCCCGTTCAAGCTCCGGGTTCAATCTCGACAATAACAGGAATTATCATAGGCCTTCTCATTGTTTTCCGGTACAAGAAATTGTTCAGTTCATCCTTGATGGCATTTTTAATTGTAGAAAAGCTTCCGTTCTTTTTACTGCCACATTTTAAAATAGTATCTTTTGCTATATTCTTTACCTCTTCGATGAGTTCTTCCGATTCCTTCATATACACAAAACCTCTGGACATAACCTCAACATTAGCTAAAAGATTACCCTTTTTATCCATAGTAGCAATAATCATCATGAGTCCGTCCTCAGAAAGAATTTTACGGTCTCTTAAGACAACATCTCCCACGTCGCCTACACCTAAACCGTCTACAAGGATGCCTCCAGATTGTACACTGCCATTTAAAGTGGCTGTCCTGCCTGTCACCTCCAAAACTTTACCGTTTTGCATAATGAAGATATCTTTCTCTTCCATACCCAGTGACATAGCAAGTTTTGCATGCTTCTTCAGCATTCTGTACTCTCCGTGACCCGGCATAAAAAACTTCGGTTTTATAAGGCTAAGCATTAGCTTGAGTTCTTCCTGTTTGCCATGGCCGGAGACATGAGTTTCTGCCAGCGAGTCATAAATAACATCAGCGCCTTGTTTGAAAAGGTCGTCAATAACTCTATAAACCAATTTTTCATTTCCGGGTATGGGGGTCGCCGATATGATAACCAAGTCTCCTTCGGTTATCACAACCTTTTTATGGGTTGATGCAGCTATCCGAGCCAAAGCCGACATAGGTTCACCCTGGCTGCCCGTAGTAATTATAACAACCTGCTCCGGATTAAGACTTTTTATTTTGTCTATATCAATCATGGTATCCGCCGGAACAGTTAAATATCCGAGTTTTGTGGCTGTATTTACCACGTTAAGCATACTTCTGCCAACCAATGCCACTTTTCTGCCATACTTCACAGCCGAATTGATTATTTGCTGGACGCGGTGAATGTTTGAAGCGAAGCTTGCCACTATAATCCTGCCTTTGGCTCCTCTGAAAATATTGTCAAAGGTATCACCCACAGTTTTTTCAGACATTGTATAACCAGGCCTTTCCACGTTGGTGCTGTCTGAAATAAGCAGAAGTACTCCCTTTTTCCCCAACTCAGCAATACGTGCTAAATCAATTGGATCACCTTCAATAGGAGTCTGGTCAATTTTGAAATCACCTGTATGGAATACCATTCCAACGGGGGTATTAATGGCCATTGCAACAGAGTCGGCAATGCTATGATTTGTGTGAATGAACTCAACCTTAAAAGGTCCTAACTGTATTGTCTGGCCTGCTTTTATCTTACGAAGTTCTACCGGTTCATTTAGTTCGTGCTCAGCAAGTTTGTTTTCAATCAAGCCAATAGTCAGCTCCGTACCGTAAACCGGTACATTTACCCGTTTCAATACATACGGAATAGCTCCTATATGGTCCTCATGCCCGTGAGTGACCAGAATTCCATGAACTTTTTCAATGTTTTTTTCTAAATAAGTAACGTCAGGAATAACAAGATCTATACCGAGCATTTCATCCTCAGGAAATGCAAGCCCACAATCTACAACTATGATATTCTCTCCGTATTCAAACACTGTTATATTCTTTCCAATTTCCTCCATACCACCTAAGGGTATAATCTTTAGTTTGTTCTTTCTCTTTGTCGCCACATTAAACCTCCGAAGTTAATAATTTAGTCTTTCTTTCTAAGAAAGAGTATAGTCCGTCATTTAGTAAGATTGTTTTTACTAAAAAAACATCTTATTTTATTTATAGATCTGCGCTCAAATTAATTGTCCTTGATTCTTGAATAATCTTAATTTTTATCCTACACACGGAAATAAACCCTTTAGTAAAACCCGCTGACCCGTTTTACTAAAGAATTCAATAAGACTCTCAAGTATCTTTCAGAGTATAACTTAAGCAAAAATAAAATCTAATCAAAAGAGCTCTCTGCTCTTAAACATCTAACTTTAAGCTATTATAATTACACCTTTTCAAGTATAATAACCATAGCGCCTATTTATTTATACCATATATTGTATTATTTCACCAGTAATACTTTTTTGGAGCATGTTTATGAAGCTTATTCTTCCCAAAAATATAGCCGATATTATCACATCCATCAATAATAGTGGTTTTGAAGCCCACATCGTAGGTGGTTGTGTACGTGACATGCTCATAAACAAAACTCCTACCGATTGGGACATTACCACCAATGCAAGCCCCAATACAATAAAAAGCATGTTCCCGAAAACCATTGATACAGGTATTAAGCACGGTACAGTAACAGTTTTGTATAATGGCATATCGGTCGAAGTTACAACCTGGCGCAAAGAAACCAGTTATAGTGATCATCGGCGTCCTGACCGCATTTGCTTAACTGATTCTTTAACTGAAGATCTTGCTCGCAGAGATTTTACTATGAACGCCATAGCGTATCATCCAAAAGAAGGGCTTGTTGATCCATTTGGCGGTGTTACTGATATCTCCAACAGAATCATAAGGTGTGTTGGAAATCCATTTGAACGTTTTTCAGAAGATGCATTAAGAATGCTCCGTGCAATCCGTTTTTCAGCTCAATTGGATTTTAATATTGACAAATGTACGTTTTCATCAATTAACCAACTTTCCGGTGATCTTATTCACATAAGCAAGGAGAGAATCCAATCTGAAATAAATAAAATTCTTGAATCTAAATTCCCTCAAAAAATCTCTTTGCTTTGGGATTCGGGGCTCAGCAAGATAATATTTCCCGGAGTTGAAAAGCTCCCTAGTAACTGGTTTGAAACAATAAAACACTTTATCGGTTCAGAAAACCAAAAGATAATCAATTTATCTTTAATATTTTATATTTCATGCAAGGAAGATGAACTTTCTTGTGCCAAACAATACTTAACTTTGAATAAATATGACGGCAAAACCCGTCGCGGTGTCGTGAACCATATTAAATGTCTTAATGGAATAGGCCCGTTAACCCCAAGAAACATTAGAAAATCAGTTTCAGAATACGGAGTCAGTGTAACTGCCAACACAATGAAGATATTAAATATTCTGCAATCCATAAATAAGAATAAAACTTTATACGCATACGGCGAAGTTAAAACCGCTCCTATAATTCCCGCTATATCCGGCAGTGACCTTATAGAACTGGGCTTTGAAGGAAGAGCTATAAAGGACATGTTGAATATTATCCTGTTGTGTCTCTATGAAAATCCCAGTTTAAATAACAAAGAGCTCTTAATCCTATTGGTAAAAAGTATTATGGCTTCCATTCGGTTTTTTTGTAAATAACAGGCAATAACGAAAAGAAAAGGGCTGTTAGAAACAGCCCCTTACATCTTTGTAAAAATAATAAATTATGCTTTACCTGCACATCCGAGAACATTGATAAGCTTATTTTTTACAAGCTTCTTAATCTCTGAACGAGCTGGGCCTAAATATTTTCTGGGGTCAAACTCGCCGGGATTCTCAACAAATACTTTGCGAATGGATGCTGTCATAGCAAGACGAAGGTCTGAGTCTATATTGATCTTACAAACTGCCATTGACGCAGCCTTTCTTAGCATTTCCTCTGGAACACCCTTTGCACCAGGCATTTTCCCACCGAATTGATTTATCATGTCAACATACTCTGGAATAACAGAGGATGCACCATGAAGAACAATCGGGAAGCCAGGTAGTCTTTTTTCGACTTCTTCAAGGATATCGAAGCGAAGGTGAGCTTCACCGGTAAATTTGAATGCACCGTGGCTTGTTCCGATAGCTATTGCCAAGGAATCAACTCCGGTACGGGATACAAACTCTTCTACCTCTTCTGGTCTGGTGTAAGAAGAATCTTCAGCAGAAACATTAATATCATCCTCAACACCTGCAAGACGTCCAAGTTCGCCTTCAACAGTTACGCCATGAGCATGAGCATAATCAACTACTTTCTTTGTAAGAGCAATGTTTTCTTCAAATGAAAGATGTGAGCCATCGATCATAACGGAAGTAAAACCGCCGTCAATACATGACTTACAAAGTTCAAAGGAATCACCATGATCCAAGTGAACAGCTATTGGTAGATCTGTCTCTGCGAGAGCAGCCTCTATCAATTTCATAAGATAAGTATGATTTGCATACTTTCTTGCTCCGGAAGAAACTTGCAAAATCAAAGGAGCATTAACTTCCTTCGCTGCTTCAGTTATTCCTTGGACGATTTCCATGTTGTTTACATTGAAGGCTCCGATTGCATATCCGCCTTCATACGCCTTCTTGAACATATCAGTAGTATTTACAAGTGGCATAAAAATTCAACTCCTTTTGTATTAAGATTCGTGAAAAAAATCACATTTAACCAGTATAATTGTATCAGAATCATACTATAAAGCAAGACAAAGCTTTAAAGTATTGATCCATTCTCTATTTCAGAATATCTGCATCCAGAACTTCTTCAATAGTATAATTATCTTTTTCTGTGAATTTAACTCTTACAGGTGAAATATTTTTTTCGAAAGGAACAAAATATATAATACCTTTTGACCTAATATCAATTCTTATTCTGTCGAAGACATCTGTCTGCAGTATGCTGATTATTTCTATCACATAATCCACAGGATTATGGTTTGTCTTAGCCTTGATAACTATTGGAAGACCACCACTGTTTTCCGGAGGATAAACTGTTACATGGGCACTTCCGGGCTCCAGTGGGTTTTGTGTTGGGTATAAAATATACCTTTCAAACATTGCTTTATTCATAATAACATCCCTTCGTATAAACAAAGTTTTCTCTGCCATTAAATCCAGTTTACATTATTTGACGGCTGGAAACAAGTATTTTGTTTATGTCATAAAACACTATTATCACGGCGCTAAACCTGTATATAAGGCCTGTACCTTTTCTCTAAGTTCTTCAATACTGCCATTGTTCTCAATTACAACATGGGCCAGCGCTTTATATTCTTCTTGAGTAAGTTGAGATTTTATGCGGTTTTCAGCATCATCACGAGAGATGCCGCCTCTGGCCATCACACGGTTTAATCTTATTTCATCATCGCTTACCACAACCCATACCCTGTCAACAGTATCAAGGAAGCCTTCCTTGACAGGTATAGGAACATCCATAACAACTATTCCGTTATATCCATACTCCTGCATGGTTGCCAGCTTTTCTTTTATAACTGCTATAACTTCTCTGTGAATAATTTTTTCAAGAAGCAGTTTCTTTTCTTTTGAAGCAAAAACTTCTTTGGCTATCTTTTTTCTATCCAGAGTTTTGTCCCGCCGGATAAAATCTTCACCGAAGGCTTCTTTAATTTCTAACCATGCTGGTTTGCCAGGTTCTACAACCTGTTTGGATATAAGGTCTGCATCTATAACTATAGCTCCCAATTCTTCCATAATAGCTGAAACAGAAGATTTTCCTGCTCCTATTCCGCCTGTTACACCAATAATCTTCATTTTATCTTCTCCGATTTATATTTATTTTGCTTCAAACCAAGTTGAACCGGTAGATACATCCGCTACTAGAGGAGCTGCTAATACTGCCGCTGACTCCATATTGGTTTTTACAATTTCCTTTACTAATTCAAGCTCATCGATAGCTGTTTCTACAAGGAGCTCGTCATGCACTTGAAGTATAAGTCTGGATTTAAGGTTTTTCTTCTTCAATTCGCGCCATACCTTGACCATAGCGATTTTTATTATATCAGCAGCACTTCCTTGTATAGGGGTATTCATTGCAACTCTTTTACCAAATTCTCTAACTTGATAATTTGGGGATTTCAGCTCAGGTATATGTCTTACCCTATGAAACATGGTTTCAACATAACCCTTTTCCTTACCGAAAATCACTGTATTCTCCATGTAATCCCTTATTCTGGGATATGTCGAAAGATAATTGTCAATATATCTGGCTGCTTCTTTCCTGGTTACCCCTATATCCTTTGCCAGAGAAAAATCTCCAATCCCGTATATAATACCGAAATTGACCGCTTTGGCACTTCTTCGCATATCAGAAGTAACCTGATTTAAAGGTACATCAAAAACTTGGGATGCGGTTAGTGTGTGAATGTCGATTCCATCCATAAAAGCGTTTTGAAGAACCTCATCTCCGGTAATATGGGCCAGAACTCTTAATTCAATCTGAGAGTAGTCAGCATCTACAAAAACATAGCCGTCTTCAGGTATAAATGCCTGGCGTATTTCTCTTCCCAACTCGGTGCGAATGGGAATGTTTTGTAGGTTTGGCTCGGTACTCGATATTCTTCCGGTAGCAGTAACTGTCTGATTAAAGCTTGAATGTATCCTTCCTGTTTCAGGGTTTATTTCCTTTACCAACCCATCTGCATAGGTGGACTTTAACTTTGTTAATTGTCGATATTCGAGGATGCAAGGTATAATTTCATGGCTGTCTATTATATCATTTAAGGAATCTGCATCTGTAGAATAGCCTGTTTTTGTTTTCTTCACAGCCTTTAAGCCCATCTTTTCAAAAAGAATTACCCCAAGCTGTTTTGGCGAATTAATATTAAACTCTTCACAAGCCAGCATATAAATAGTCTGCTCCAGTGTTTTAATACGATATTCCAAGCGTTCTCCGTATTCTTCAAGATATTTTCTGTCTACTCTAAACCCGAGATACTCCATATCTCCTAAAACTATTGACAGGGGCAGTTCAACATCATAGAAAAGACTGTTTTGCTTACTTTCATCAATAATTACTTTTTGTTTTTCGTAGATTATCTTGAATGTTGAAATAGCTTTCCCTAATAGTTCTATCGAATTGTCATCCTCTTTAACCAATTCAATTTGCTTCCCTTTATTTTTGTTTTTACTTGGCAGTTCAATCTCAATGCCAAGATATTTTCTCGCTAGATTCGGTATTGAGTAATTTGTAGCAAGGGCATCAATTAAGTATTCTGCTACCATCATATCAAAAAGTTTACATTCAATTTCAGTGTTATGGCATAAAGCCCATGTATAAAGCTCTTTTATATTGTGGCTGATTAAGACCAGATCCCTATTCTTGAAAACAGGTTCTAAAGCCTTACATAATAAGTCTTCTTCAATTTTTTGGGTGGTTGCAAAATAATATTTATCCTGAGTTCCAATACCCAGAATTTCTAAGGTGCCTCCTACTTTACCGGTCTTTGTAATAACGGGGAGTAACGCCATGTAGCTTTTATCAGATAGCTCTTTTAATGCCTTGTCTAACTCTGCAATATCGTTTAGCTCCTCTAAACAAACTGATTCAAGGGCAAGATTCTCCTCTTGCAACTCATCTTCTGCAAGCCCCATTTTCTTTATAAAGGAGTTAAACTCCAAATCCTTAAATATTTCAAGGAGCTCTTTTTTGTTAATTTCCTTTCTCTTAAAAACGGAAATATCTGATAAATCTTCTTTTTCTCTTACAATGGTTCCCAGTTCTCGGCTTAGATAGGCTAATTCCTTGCAATTCTCCAAATTCTCTTTGAGCTTTGCTTTTGTTATTGAAGAGATACTTTCATAAATTTTATCAATGGAGCCATACTCTTTAATAAGCTCTATTGCCGTCTTTTCTCCCACTCCCTTTACTCCGGGAATATTGTCGGAGGAGTCTCCCATAAGAGCCTTTACTTCAATTAACTCCGCCGGCGTAACACCGTATTTATCAGCTATTTCCGCCGGGGTATATCTATTTGTTGTAGTCTGCCCTTTCGATGTACTGGGGATTATTACCGTCACTTTATCACTTGCCAGTTGAAGCGCATCTCTATCTCCGGTTAGTATTGATACTTCTAGCCCCTCATTTTCTGCAGTTTTTGAGTATATTCCGATTAAGTCGTCAGCCTCCAAGCCCTCATATTCCGTAATGGCAATATTCATGGCCTCCAAAACATTTTTGACAATGGGCAATTGAGCTGCAAGCTCATCGGGCATCCCTTTTCGGTTGGCCTTGTATCCTTCATACATATTGTGACGAAAGGTTTTACCTTTAAGATCAAAAGCAACTGCAAGATGATCAGGATTCTCTTCTTCAAGGTATTTATTTAGAATATTTAAAAAGCCAAACACAGCATTGGTAGGTGTTCCATCTGCTTTTGTAAGCATTCTGGGCCCCTTTATGGCATAAAATGCTCTGTTTAGAATACTATTTCCGTCAACAATCAATAATTTATCACTCATTATTATATATTCCTCCCAAGGGTACGATTAACTTGTACGCAATTCTCTTCTTATTGTATAATAATGAAGTGTTTTAATCCAATAATGATTGAAAAACGGATATAATAAATATTGTATTTTATATCTTGGAGTTTATATATGAGAAAATTTTTTGAAAAATTTCGTTTAGGCCTCGCCATTATTGTAACTAAGCTTACTGTATTTGGGCTGAGATTATTGGGAAGAGGAGGCACAAGCCTGCCTGGAAAAATCGCCCTTAAAATCTGTCCGGATATTTTTTTCAAGCTGTCTGATAAATTCAGAATTATTATGGTAACCGGTACAAACGGTAAAACAACTACGTCCCGAATTATTGCCGGAATGCTGGACAAAGCTGGATTAAAGTATATTACCAATAAATCTGGTGCTAATCTTGCCAGTGGTATTGCCACAACTTTAATAAGCGCGCTTTCGCTTACGGGAAGACCTCTTGTAAGAACAGCTCTTTTAGAAACAGATGAGGCGGCTTTCAGAACCATTGCACCGAAGTTAAAGCCCGAGATTGTTATTGTTACTAATTTCTTCAGAGATCAATTAGATCGTTTTGGTGAGTTGTATGCAACATTAAATAGTGTAAGAGAAGGAATCCAAGGGTCCCCAGAATCAAAACTGATACTGAATGCCGATGATTCTCTTTGTGCTTCCCTTGGCCAGAACGCTCCAAACCCTGTTATTTACTTTGGTTTGGGTGATGAGGTATACCCCGAGGAATTTTTAATAGCAAATGCAGATGCTGCTTACTGTATCAACTGCAAATCCCGTTATGAGTATTTATCTAGTTCTTTCGGCCATCTGGGGCACTTTAAGTGTCCAAATTGCGGTTATGAGAGGCCTGTTGCACAAGTTGAATGTACTCAGGTGCTGGATTACGATAATATAAGCTCTACAATTGAAATTAAACTGCCTGGCGAAAAATTTGCCGCAAAGCTTGCCCTTCCCGGACTTTACAATATTTATAACGCTCTTGCCGGTACGGCAGTAGGACATATGCTTGATCTTAAGGAGCCTGACCTTGTTTATGTTCTGGAAGGCTTTGAATGCGGTTTTGGAAGAATGGAAACTCTTCCGGTCAATGGCCGGGATCTTAAGTTGATCTTAGTAAAAAACCCCACTGGCTTCAATCAAGTATTAAAATATCTTCTCACCCAGAAAGAGAATTGTGTAGTGGGTTTTGCAATAAACGACAAACTAGCCGACGGCACTGACATATCGTGGCTATGGGATGTGGATTTTGAAATTCTATCGTTTATGCAAAATAAGGTTAGAGGATTTTTTGTTTCAGGAACTAGGGCTGAAGACATGGCGGTAAGGTTAAAATACTCTGGGATACCCTCTGATAGTATTTTTATTAAACATCCTGATACTGAGCTAATTGATTCTATGATTGAGGCCTCAAAAGAAAATGAAACCATGTATCTTCTCCCCACCTATACAGCAATGTTAGATATCAGGAAAAATCTTAAAAAGAGATTTAATCTAAAAGAGTTTTGGGAGTAAAAAATATGTATGAACTAAACATATGTCATTTATATCCGGATTTATTAAACCTTTATGGTGACAGAGGAAATATAATTGCCTTGTCGCGTCGTTGTGAATGGCGTGACATAGAAGTAAAAGTTGAGAATATTTCTATTGGTGATACTTTTAAATATGAGAATTACGATATTGTATTTATCGGCGGCGGCCAGGACTATGAGCAAACCATTATTCAGGATGATTTGATGAATGGTAAACGTCAGGAAATAGTTGAAGCCGTTGAATCAGGCAAAGTGTTTCTAGGCATATGCGGCGGTTTCCAGTTGCTTGGTAAATACTATAAAACCAATGACGGGAAAGAAATTGAGTGTTTGGGTGCAATAAATATTTGGACTCATGGCGGAGACACTCGCTTGATTGGAGATATCGTTTTTGAGATTGATTTCCTTAAAAATAACGGTGAAAATTACCGGGTAGTCGGTTTTGAGAACCATGCAGGCAAAACCTACCTGGGTGAAGGTGTAAAACCTTTGGGCAAAGTAATCAAAGGCTCTGGTAATAACGGAGAGGACGGCTTTGAGGGCGCTGTTTATAAAAATACATTCTGCACTTATTCCCACGGAAGTCTTCTGCCAAAGAACCCAGTATTAGCCGACCATTTAATAATGTTGGCACTATTAAATAAATATCCGGATTTTCAAGGGCTCTCTCCCTTAAATGACGATTTGGAGAATCTCGCCCACGAATCGCTTATAAAGAGATTCATAGAATAAGAATAATGCGACGTAGGTTGGTGCCTGTAGAGTGAGTCAAATGCGCCGCTCCGTGAATCCATCCGGGATTCAAGTCGCGTAGCTACGCAATCCATGCTTCGCTTACGCCATTTGACATCACTCACGGCACCTTTGCCGTTTAACTGTATAAACGGATGCAAGGCTTGTCCAAGTAGACGAAGTCTGATTGGCAGTAAGCTACTGCTGAAGTTCGCTACAAGTTGTATATTTGCAAAAAGCGCGAAGTTAAACATGGATAAGAACCGCTGGCGATGTCATGTGTGGAGCGGAGCAGGACTGCGTAGCGCCGCGAATAATTTCCGGATGAAATTCCTGAGCGGCACACATGACATCGACTAAAGGTTCTATATTGTGTATTCATACCGTGCACAATTTCGTTCGCATTATTATTTTAATATTTCTATTGTTTGCTTGCAGGAGAAAATCTTGCCTTTTTCCAGCCTTTGAATACCGGGTTTTTTGCTGAACTCGCCATCGGTATTATGCATGTCAGGCAGGCCAAACCAAGGCTCTATACAAACATATTTAACTTTGCCCGGCATAGACCAGAATACTGTATAGGGAAAGTCTTCAATTCCCACACGAATTTCTTTTCCCGAATCTTTTTCAACTATGGATACATGCTTGGACTTTAAGCCTTCCAAAGCAAAGCTACCATTTACAAACAGCTTATCATGTATTGGAATATGACTTTGCTTTTCAAAATAAACCCTTTTTTCTCCACTTAATAAACCATCATTACATATATTCTCGACAGGTGTTTCGTCTTGTTCAAATACAATACTATAATCCTCAGGCTTATGATTATCATCAAAAGGCAGCTTGTAACCGGTATGATAGCCTATACTAAAAAACATATCATCATCGCTTACATTCTCCACCTCAAAAATTTGGGTTAATCTTTCATTCTCAAGCCTGTAAATTGTATACAGACGAAAATGATATGGATACCTTTCCCTGGTTTCTTTATTATCGGAGAACAGAAAGGTTATAGATGTGTTATTTCTTTCTATTACACTGTGCTCATAATCCCGGGCAAAACCATGTTGGTTGGATTTATAACTCTTGTTGTTGTGGGTGTATTGGTTTTCTTTTAGTTTGCCGCAATGAGGAAATAGTGTAGGAGCTCGTCTCGCCCATAGATTTTTATCCCCTTGCCATAAATGTTCTGTTTGGTCTCTCTTATCCAGAATCGAATACAGTTCTGCACCTAAGCTGTTTATTTCAATCTTTAAAATATCGTTTTGAATTGTGTAAATCATAATTCTTTCCTTTCCACATTCATATAGTTGTAATGCTCGCTTAGATTAGATTTAACCCAACCACAAGAGGTTTATGTTTGATATATAATTGCAGTGAGATTAAATTGGCAATGCTTATATATATGTATTATATATTAGTTAAAAAGTAGTGTAAACTGCAAGCCGGCCTATACACAGCAATCAAGCTGTTATATAGACCGGCTTACCCCCAATATATCTCTATTATTTACCTCGAATGGCAGTAATCAATTCCATAATTACCCTTTTCTTCATCCTTCAAACAAAGGTGTACGGCACTTAACTTAAATGTTTTTGGCAGTGCCAAAATATTAGGATTAGGACCAACATATTTTTTCATTGCGTCCTCGAGGGCTTCTTCAAAAGTTGCTCTTGTCTTCAATCCCATGGCACGGGCATATCCAGGCTCTTGAGCCCCGACAATATAAATAGCTGAGGTATTCATTTCTGCTATATGACCGCAACTTATCATCGAGAATGAATGGAATGGATGGAACCCATTTCCAAATCGGTAGTTTCTGATGTATTCCTCATTTGTGGCAAACATTTCGCCGTACCTATCCATGTCGGCAAGGGTATTCATATAATCCTTCTGGAACATATCAAATACCTCACGGTATCCTGTGAACTTCTCGTCATGGAAATAGCCGTTACAGATAGATGAGCATATGATTACGCATTTATCACTCATAACCCTTTTATGACGTATTACCTGAGCAGATAAAGCCTGCATCATCATAATAGGATTTGTCCCCATTCCATCTGCGTAATGAAAGAACTGAGGCATTCCAAATACCATAACATCATATTTCTTTTCAGCCCAATGGACATAGGTGCGTTTGTCTGCAACCTCCCATGACAATGGCTGCATTTCTTTAGCGTATCCACTAAATATTGCGATCTGTCTCGATTTTGTGTCTAAAACAGCATCACAACAGAAGAATTTCTTACCCATTTTTTCTTCCATATGCATACCGATTTCATCAAACTTTGTTCGCATCAGTGAATTGGTGCTTACAGGGGTAAAATCTCCGCGGTGCATAACCTCAGGTACGTGGTGAGATGCTATTGATCTCCAATGGGTAATTCCGGTAGAACAGTGCTTATACCCTCCAGAGTAGCCTCCATAAGGGTTTCCCTGAGTGTGTCCGATTAAAATCGCCACGTCTGAATCATAAACATACTTGTTCATGAGCACCGGGTCGCCCCGCTTGGTTGTCCCCAAATCAACAAGGTTTTCATAATCCTCGCTATCATGATTGAGAATCTGTTTCGTGTACCAGAATTGGTTGAATATTTCCTCACCTAAAATATTAAGTATTTCTTGCTTTGTATTCTTGCTGTGTAATCCGTTAGAACAAATTAATAGAATATCACTTTTATCCACACCAGCTTTATAAAGCTCGTCAAGAATTATTGGAATAGCAGTTTTACGGTGAGAAGTCGCCTGCTCCCCTCCCTTTACTCTGTCAGGGAAGATTATCGTCACTTTGGAACCTTTTTTTGCAAGTTGTGATAAGGGTTCCATTCCAATGGGATTTAATATTGATTCTTTGGTTGCTTTATATACATCCTCAAGATAAGGAGGATCCGGCACAGTTTCTCCCGGAATGAATACATCAGTGTATTCCGGAAGGTTAGCATCCATGGTTCCATGACCGTATTCAAAAGACAATTTCATTACAATTACCTCTCTTTCACACATTTTTTATTGTTATCACGACAGATTCCGGATTCTGCGAGATCTTGATTTTGTAATTAGATAAGGACTTTACCCTCGCATATATTTTTGTATTATTTCTAAATATTCCTCAGGATAATACCCTATTTCACCGCTGAATCTGGTTAATGCTATAAGTCCGCCGTCAATTTCAGGAATAGATGCAAGCATTTGAGCATTATCCGATTTCAAACCGCCACCATAGACTACCGGCGCTCCATTTGTAACTTCTTTTACAAAACGCCCTACCATCTGTATATAGTCTCTGTCAGGCGGAGTTTTACCCGGTCCAATCGCCCATACGGGTTCATAGGCAATGGCAATACTAGCCATATCTACTCCATCAAGACCAATTTCCAGTTGTTTTCTTAATGTGTTTTTCCAATCCTTTTGTTCCTCAGCTGTTTCACCTATACAGTAAAGAACCTTAAGCCCAGCTTTTACCGCACATTTGATTTCCATATTGAGCAACCGGTTGACAGCATCGGTATCGCTGACACCTGCTTCAGACATAATTCCCAGCTTGTCCCGACGCTCCTCGCAATGGCCAATTATTGTGCCACCGCAGCCGATAGCTTTTGCGGAATTAGCAGTTCTGTTTGTAGTAAATGCGCCAAAATTACCACCTATTGCAGTATCATCGCGAAATACTCCCTGACAGCCAATTTTTACAGGGCTGTCTTCACTCAATGCATTTACCGCATCTATTAGATGAGCCTCCGGGAAGAACATAACAAATTCAACTTCATTTTTATCATACACTTTTAGCTGATCCTGTGTATTTTTAACAATGTAGCTTCCCCATTCGTTTACAGGTGCTATACTGTTAACTCCTCCCTTTTCTCTTGGAACATCAAAGCGTTTTAGATTAAGAAAAATAAATTTCAATTTACTGCCTCCTTAGATTGACAACTTGTTGAAAGGTATAAATCTATATAAACCGGGCTATATAAAATCAAGTTATTGGAGAAATAATTGTAAAACCTCAGATAATATATCAATGCAAATCTGTTACATGTATCAGCAGAATTTACTCCATGTCTGATTTAATGCTGCCAAAACATGATTTGTAACAGAATCTACAGGCTATTCAAACATCAAAATAGGCAAATTTAAATAAGCCGCTTTCAAAGTTAACTTTTAATAGCATTAGGCCTTACCATCAGACCCTGCAAGGCAGATAATGCTTTTAATGTCCTCACGCAGTTTTCCTTCTGCATACTGGGATAACTTCCAAGCATGACCTTGAAAGTCCATACTGACACCTTCACGCAAATAATTCATGTAATTATAGCGAATTTGTGTACCAAAGTTGATTTTAGCTACACCGTATCCGATAGATTCACGAATCATTTCCTCACTCATACCTGTACAACCATGGAGAACAAACGGAATATCAGTAAAAGTTCTAACCTGTTTAAGAATATCTACGCGTATATCAGGCTCACCCTTATAAAAACCGTGAGCGTTTCCGATGCCGACAGCCAAGGAATCCGGGCTGCACAATTTGAGATACTCTCTAACCTGCTCAGGGTCAGCTTGATTATTCTGATTCACATTAATGCCATTAGCATCCAAGCGCCCGATTTCACCAACTTCAGCTTCAACAGGTATATTTTTCTCGTGACAGTATTTAATAACCTCCGACGTATTACGTGCATTTTCTTCTATACTTAAACTGGAACCATCATACATAATAGAAGTAAAGCCGATATCTGCGCACTCCTTGCAGTGTTCCACAGTATCACCATGATCTAAGTGAATAGCGACAGGCACGTCAACCTTGCCAGCCATCCATTTTGCCGTCTCATAAAACCAATCATGCCCTGAGTATGCACCGGTAGAAAGATAATGAGCTAAAATTACCGGAGATTGTGTTTCCTGAGCGGCCATACAAATGGCCCTAATAATATCATAGGTACCACCTTGGGTATTTATTGCAGCAACTGCATAATGTTGTTCATAAGCTTTTTGCAGCATCTCTTTTGATGTAACTAACATACTATTCTCTCTCCATATTATAATTTACATTTTTACTACTACTTTCATGTAGTTTTTGTTGTTAGCAATCATATCAAGTATCACTGCTTCTGCATCCTCAACATTCACTACTTTTGTAATGATTTTATCTACTGGAATCTTTCCTTCTGCTATCAATGAAGCAGCAATGGGAAATTGCTTGTTAGAATTTCTTGATGGAAGGATATCCAGCTCTTTTTGGATGCATCGTATTGTATTAATTGTTACCGGACCTTTTGGCCAACCCACCAAAGCAATTCGCCCGCCATTTCGAACATAATCATGCATGATCTCCAAAATTGCCGGAGAACCGGTACACTCGATCATGGCATGTGGCAAATTTCCTGTAACTTTGTGAAGATACTCCGGTACATCCCCGGACGTACTATTGAAAACATGTTCTATGCCGCATTCTTGTGCTAATTTCAAGCGGTCATCCACAATGTCAATCAGTATTGGTGTAGCTCCTTTACTTTTAACTCCTAGAGCTGCTAACAATCCTATAGGGCCTGCACCGGTTATAACACAATATTCACCTTCACTTACACGAGCTCGAGTCATCGCGTGAAGACCAATAGTTAATGGTTCAATTAATGATGCCTCTAAAGGTGAAAGATTGTCTGGAAACTTATGAAGCAGGTGAATAGGGAAAACTACATAATCAGACATCATACCGTCTGTGTGAACACCTGCAACACGAATATCTGTGCAGTTGTTGTAACGCTCTTCAGCACAGCTATGGCATTTTAAGCAAGGGATATACGGTTCTAGTGCTACATAATCGCCGACTTTTAAGTTACGATCGTTCTCACCTATTTCTGTGATAACACCTACACCCTCATGTCCAATACCTTCTATAGGATAACGCACAGTAGGATTTTTGCCTGTATACGCGGTTAAATCCGAGCCGCATATGCCGCAATATTCCATTTTAACTTTAGCATGATTTTCAAGGAGTTTTGGTTCTTCAACTTCGCTTAACTCCATTTGCGAAGGCTGTAATATCCTTAAACTTCTCATACTCTGCTCCTTCCATTAGCACACTTATAGCATCAATAACTTCAATAATTGCTTAGTAAGTATTGCATAACCACATAGTTTGGTCTCTTTTACCACCATTTAATCTTGTCTGTAATATAGTTTCTATACTCGATGAACTTAGGGTCAGTAATATCTCTTGGATGAGGTAAATCTATATAAACCTCCTCCTTGATACCTGCTGGTTTATTACTTAAAATAATAACGCGTTCGGCCAGATATACAGCTTCTTCAATATTGTGCGTAATGAATACAACAGTACTGCCTAATTCTTTCCAGAGGCGAATTACCTCATCTTCCAAATAGAATCTTACCTTAACGTCCATTTGCCCATATGGTTCATCCATGAGCAGTAAATCCGGTTGCATTGCAAAGGAACGTCCAATGATAACACGCTGTACAATACTCACCGAAAGTTCACGTGGGTAGGATTTACGATATGGCTGAAGGCCCATTAATTCTATAATTTTTTCTACACGTCGGTTAATTTCCTTCTTTGGAAGCTTCTTTACTTTCAGCCCGAATGCAAGGTTTTCTTCAACCGTTAACCATGGAAAAGCTGACGGTTCCTGAAATACAAAGGATATACTATGTTTTTGAGGATTTGCAGGTTCTCCGTCAATATATAAATCACCTTCGGTTGGTTCATGAATCCGAGTCAATACGTTAAGAAACGTGGTTTTGCCGCAACCGGTAGGTCCGACAACACATAAAAATTCGTTCTTTTTTATTGTAAAATTCAGATTGTCAAGAACCAGTAAGTCACCAAATTTCTTGGTCAAATTCTTGACTAATACTTTTTCTTCTCTATTGCCTACATTTTCAGTCAAATAATTCCCCTCCTTTTATATAGCCAAATCCGTATTATCAGAAATTGTTGTACGAATCCGAAGGAATTCCTGTGCAACCATATTACGCGGTCTGGGTAGGTCAATTGGGTAAACTGCCTTGACTTTCGCAGGACAATCACTAAGCAAAATAATACGGTCACCAAGATAGCAGGCTTCTTCTATATTGTTAGTAACAAAGATAACTGTACGCCTTTCTGCTTCCCAAATACGCAGTATCTCATTCTGCATTGCATAACGTGTTTGTGCATCCAGCTGGCCAAATGGCTCATCCATAATAAGAACCTTAGGATTTGCTGTATATGCACGAGCAATACCTACACGCTGTTTCATACCGCCTGATAACTCATGAGGATAAGACTTTTCAAAGCCATTAAGGCCCACAAGTTCAATATAGTGCTGAGCCGTCTTTCTACGCTCTTTCTTGCTTACACCGCGTAACTTTAGAGGAAGTTCCACATTTTCCATGACTGTTTTGAATGGCATTAATGATAAGCTTTGAAATACCATGCCAAAGTCAGGATGAATACCTGTCTTCTCCTTGCCATTGTAAAGAATTCTTCCACCTGTTTTTTCTTCTATGCCGACAATCATATTAAGAAGAACTGTCTTACCACTACGCCCGGGGCCCAGTATTACCAAGAACTCACCATCATTAAGAGTAAAACTAACATCCTCTACTGCCGTGAAATAGCCTTCGGAACTATAAAAGGTTTTACTAAGATTTTCAACTACTAATCCATTTAGTTGTTCCACGGGCTCACCACCTTCTCTAATTTGTTCAATACGTAAGCCAAAATGGCTCCGATAATACCTATGCAAATGATTGACACAAATACAAGTGCCATATCACCAGCATTCCATCCGCGGGTAACCAGCGCTCCTACACCATGATCTGCACCTAGCATTTCAGCTGCTAGAACAACAGTCCATGCGCTACTGACAGAAGTACGTATTCCTGCAAAAATTGCAGGGAGAGCCGTTGGAACCACAAACTCCATTAATAATTGTGTACGATTTGCTCCGAAGACACGGCCTACGTCGATATATTCTTTTTCAACCAACCGAATACCATCCTCTGTATTTATAACTACAGGAATAAAGCTACCTATAAACACAATGAGAATTTTCGGAAACTCACCTATTCCAAACCACATAATTATAATCGGAATCCACGCAATTGGAGGAATAGGACGGAAAAGTTCAAAAATACTGCCAAAAAGCGCCTTAAAAACCCTGTTCCAACCAATTAAAACTCCGAATAAAATACCCAGAGACCATGCGAAAGCCAGTGCAATCATAACTCGGCGAAGACTTGCCAGAATATGTCCGATAAGGTTTACGTTTTTAATTGGATTTGTAAAAGTTTTGGTGAAGCGATTCCAAAGCCCAGCCGCATCAGGTAATAGCATAGGCAATTTCCTCTGCACAAAAGCGTATGCCATAACAATCAGTAACAATGATAGGATGGGCAGAATGATATAAATAATTTTCTGTGTTGTTGTTCGTTTTGTCGCATTACTAAACATTCGTTTCCCTCCTTATGAATCCAGTTTCCACTTCAGGATCCGCTTTTCAATCAGATTGAGAATCAGAGCCATCAGAGCACCTAAAACGCCTATTGTTGCCATACCGGCCACTACCACATCGGCTCTTCCCACATTACGGCCAACCTGCAGCATATAGCCAAGACCAGCCTTAGCCGCCAGCATTTCTGCTGCTACCAGCGTGGACCATGCTCCGCCTAATGCATTACGAACCCCGGTGAATACCATTGGCATAGCAGAAGGAATTCCTACTTTTATAAATGTTTCAAAATTACCTGCGCCAAAAGTTTTTGCCACATTAATCAAAGTTCTTTTTGTTAGCTTAATTCCTGCATAAGAGTTAATCACGCATGGGACAAAAACTGATAGAAAAATTATTGTAGCTTTTGCCTTTAAATCAATTCCCACAAACACAACTACCACAGGGATCCATGCAATGGGAGGTACAGGACGCAATAACTCGAAAACAGGACTAACAAATTTATCTATAGGTGTAAACCAGCCCATAAATAGGCCAAGGGGTATACCGATTACAACGGCGAGTAGAAATCCACTCATTGAAACCTGTAAACTCGCCAAAATATTAGCTCCTAGCGTATTACCGTCAGGATTCTTGCTCGATACTTTTGTAATGAGTGTTGAAAGTACCGAATCAGGAGCAGGCAAATTTCTGACATTTAATAGTTTGAAATCTACAATCAGTTTCCAAACAATCAAAAATATTGCAATACCAATGAAGGATAAGAAAACATACTTTAATGTTTCTTTTCTCTTATTCTCCTTGAATTCTGCTAAGCCTTTCTTTAAATCTTTTTCATTCAATGACATAGTCATTTCTCCTTAATAGAAAATGGAGCGGTTGCTTCAAAGATACAAACCATTTGCTCTCTTAAACAACCGCTGCGGATAAAGTGTTAAAGATTAATAAAATGATTATTTACATTATTTAGATTCTTCATACAACTCATCAATCAATGAGGTGTCAAGATTACCCTCTTTTAGGAAGAGCTCATCATCTCCAGCCTTATAACTGCCGGTATCAATAAAGAATTTAAGAACGCCTAAAATTTGCTCTTGAATACGATTATAATCTCCACCATCGTGAGCTGCTTCATGTAGTGCATTATAGTTATCCTCAAGAGTATAGTATGGATCCACAGAAACATACAGACGAGCTACATCTTCAGTAACAGTGTTACCAGCATATTCGCACCAATCCATCATGTACTTTACAGCTTCCTCAGGATTAGCGGTAATCCAGTCAGTTGCCTTGAAAAATACCTTCAAGAATACCTTCATAGCTTCACGAGTCTCAGGATCTTTGATTGCTTTAGGATTTGCTACGAAATTTGTCTGAAGACCTAAATCAGCCATCGGACCATTAGAAGCAACCACAAAGTCTTTCTTATCTTCCTTAAAGCTAACCTCACCGCTTACGCAGGTGGCATCGCCTTCACCGGCTAAGAATGATGCATTAGCTGTAGGCATATCCATCCAGTTAACAACTACATCATCAATTGTCAGACCAAAGCCGCTCAATGTCTTCAGTAATAAATAGTGTAAAACTGTACCGTAAGTGCTGTTTACAGTCATGCCCTTCCAAGATTGAGCATCCCCTACAATTTCAGGATTAATACTGTTCTTGCCTTTACCAGCTTTTGCAACAGGAGTATCCTCGCGAACGAACAAGTACTGAGTTCCATCATCATGACCAACAGTACCTACTAAAACGCCGTCGTAAGATATCAAACCGGATAATACACCGCCTACTCCAGTTACGCTGAATTCCCATGAGTCAATGGCTTCCATAGTTACAGGACCATTGGTGAAACCTAGTCTCTCAATGTTTAGACCAGCCTCTTCGAACCAGCCTTTTTCCTGTGCAACATAAACTGGGAATAAAGTTATACTACCATCGATTCCTGCAACTTTAAGACTATACTCTTTGTTTGCAGATGGTGATTCAGTAGCACCAGTGGGGTTAGGTGTTGTTGTTGGTGTTTTTGGCGTTCCACATGATACAAGTGAAAATGCCATTACAACCACCAAAATTAACGAAATAATTTTTTTCATTTTGCTCCTCCTTGTTTTCCCTTCTTTGCTTTGCTTTATAATGCTTTGCATAAAAATTTATGCTGGGCTCGAACATGAAATAATAACTATTATTTACTTCATACAACCCTGTTTCTTTGTACAAATAGTATAGCATCTGCCGGTTATGTGTCAATAAAAAATAACGCAAACGTTTGCTCTATGGTTATTATGCCCATGCTATATTATTGTTTAATAATGCAATTTTCATGCAAAGAAATTGACTTTATATTTTCGTTAATGATAGTATGTATTTATTGCATGATAAACTGACAACGCTAATATTTAATGGCTTATATGTTTAAAGGAGGACAAACTTATGAATGTAATTATCAATGCAAAGGTGATTTTGGAAAACGAAATTCTAGAAAATTATGCAGTTGTTTTTGACACAAAAATTCGTAACATTTTGCCTGAATCCCAAGTTAATTTAGAATCAAAAAATGTTATCGATGCTAAAGGTATGTATTTAAGCCCCGGCTTTATCGATATTCACAAACACGGCGCATATAACTATGACTTCATGGACGCAAACAATACCGAAGCCCTCAAACTGTTAGCACGTTTGCCGGAAACTGGAGTCACTTCACTTTACCCTACCACCATGTCTATGAGCTTCAATGATATAAGGAAGGCAATTGAGGCAGTTCGTGAGCTGATGCATACACAATATGAGGGTACACAGGTATTAGGGTGCCACATGGAAGGTCCCTTTTTATCTCCTGATTGGGGCGGGGCTCAGCCTAGAGAATTCTTAGTTCCGGCTGATTATTCGCTGGTTTCCGGGTTGGAGGATACCATAAAAATTGTTACTGTGGCGCCAGAAGAACCCGGAAATATGGAGTTTATTTCACAGTGCGTAGATGCAGGCATACGCGTTTCAATAGGTCACACATTAGCACATTATGAGCAAGCCATGGCATCTTTTGCATTGGGTGTAACTTCTATCACTCATACATTTTGCGCAATGCACCAGTTGCAACACCGCGAACCAGGTGTCGTTGCAGCTGCAAGTGAGTCTCCAAACGTGTTCTGTGAATTAATTGTTGATAATCTCCATATTCATCCTGCCACCCAACGTGCTTTATTGAAGCTCAAGGGCATTAATCAAATGATACTTGTCACAGATTCTATGCGCTTTGCTTCCATGGGCTATGGCGTTTCGACTCTAGCTGGGCAGCGCGTAACAATCACCGAGAAAGGCGCTCACTTAGATAACGGTTTCTTTGCAGGCAGTGTCCTATCTCTCGATGAGGCTGTCATTAATTATAAGCGCAACAACAATCTCTCTATGTGTGATGCTATCAAGCCAGTCACACGCAACCCTGCAATTTTAATGGGTATATACGGACGCAAAGGTACCCTCTCCAGCGGCTCTGATGCCGACTTTGTTTTGATTGACGAAAACATTAACGTTCAGAAAACAATTATTGCAGGGAAAACCGTATTTGATAAAAAATAATGCTAGTTTTGTATTCAAAAACCACTATATTCTTCTATATTTATTATGCAAATTCATGTAATCGTTTTCATGAATTTGCCTTGACTGGGTCATGAAGATGTTATATTGATATAGTATAGTGATTTATTATTTGAGTACATTAATCTTATATAATCATTAGATATTTATTAATCTTAATAAAAAAGCATAACAAATAAACTGGGAGGAGGTAGTGTTTTTTGAAGCAATTTTCACTTACTTTTGATTTTGGTTCCGGTAGTGTTAAGGCTGCTTTAATTGACAACAATCACCGAATTCTTGCTTCTTGCAATAAACCGTATCTTACCTATTTCCCGAAAATGAATTGGGCCGTCCAAGAGCCTGAGAGCATTTGGTCGATTATGCAAGAGGCCACACTTGAGATTATTCACGCTTCAGGTATTCTCCCTACCCAGATAAAAGGAATCGCAATTTCACATACAGGTTCTTCAATTATCTTTGTAGATCAATTCGGCAACGCACTTTCAGAGTGCGTAATGTGGATGGACGGAAGAGCAGTTATTCAAGCAAATCGGCTAAATAAACTAATTGGTAAAGACCTTTATACAGGAAAAAATGTAATCGCCAAACTATGCTGGTTTATGGAGAAGCAACCGGAGTTAATAGCTTCAGCCTATAAGCTTTTGGACTTACAGGGATATCTTCTATATCACATGACTGGCCAAATGGTGTATGAATTCACAAGCGCCCGCACTACACGTTTATTTGACGTTTATAAAGGGTGTTGGGATGAGTCAAAATTTGATATATCCGGTTTCCCTCGACGTTTAGTCCCTGAGCGGGTGGTCAGGTCTGATGAAACGGTGGGGTATCTAACATCTAAAGCTTCTCGACTATTGGGGGTTGCAGAGGGCACGCCTGTTTTCGGAGGGTGTAACGATCATGCGACAGCCGTTTTAGGTGCAGCCTGTGTTCAACCAGGAGATGCTCACATTTATATTGGTACTTCAGCTTGGTTGGCAGTTACAGCTAATGATTACCAAGATGTAGATACAATTCGCCCCTCACCCGTTCCGGGGCAGTGGTATCATTACCTCGAAACCGATTCTGGCGGTGCATGTATTGATTATCTGATTAAAACATACTACCAAAAGGAAATCGCTGAAAATATGGATGCATATTCTCTGGTTGGTGACGAAAGCACAGGAGTTTCTTCCTATGCAAAAGTTCTATTTTTACCGTTCCTCACCGGCGCTTCAGCACCCATAAGCGATGTGCGAGTCCGTGCTTCTCTTCTTAATATAGAAGCCAGCACCTCTCGAGGGCAGATTGCTCGCGCCGTGTTGGATGGGGTTGGATTCAATCTATTGTGGTTAAAAGAGTTTTACACCTCTAAGCAAGGTTGGAATATAAATTCACTGCGCGGAATCGGTGGAGGTATAATGTTGCCTGAGAGCGTACAGACCATAGCAAATATTCTAGGTGATCCTATAACAACCATGCGAGATCCGCGCTTTGCAGGAAATATCGGATTAGCTGTATGCATTGAAGTAGGTCTAAAAGAGCATCCTAATGGTTATGATGCACTAAAAACTTCCGCTGCTTTTGATAGGACATTCTACCCCCAAGATGAATTTCGGGAGCGTTATGATAGGCTATATCCAATTTATAAATCCGCGTTCTATGCGTTAAGCAAGATATACAACAAGTTGAACGAAGAGAAAGGAGAATAAGAACATGTTAAATCAGTCATACCTTAACGGTTACGATGCCGCCGCAATTCGCGAGCGTGCTGTAAGCGTTATTGAGAACGGCAAACGTCTGAAACAGGATGCTCTGGATCGCTACAGGAAGCAATTTGATGAAAAGTGTGCAACATCCAAGAGCACTATTAATGAGGCCAAGAATTATATTCCCGGCGGTGTACAGCACAATCTGGCACTGAACCATCCGTTCCCGCTAAACATTGTAAAGGCCGAGGGCCCATATCTTTATGATATAGACGGCAATCGTTACATTGATTTACTGAATGGCGGAGGTGTTACAATTCTCGGTAACAACTACCCTGCAGTACGGGATGCTGTTATTGAAACTATTAACACAACCGGTTATCTAACAGGCCTATATCATGATTACGAAAAGAAACTGGCAGAGAAAATCTGTAGTTATTATCCTTCATGTGATAAATTCCGTATGTTAGGCAGCGGTACTGAGGCCGTAATGGTTGCCATTCGCCTTGCTCGTGCATTTACCGGCAAGGATCAGATTGTCAAACTCAAGGGCTGCTACAATGGTTGGAGTGATCATGTTGTTTATGACGTGCGTACTGTCAACACAGGTACATCCTTTGCTGTGGGTGTTCCCGACGATACCCTTAAGAATACTTCTGCTGTAATGATTAACGATCTTGAAGCTTTAGAGCAGCGTTTCATTGAGAATGAAGCTAAGGGTGGTACTGCTGCATTCTTAATTGAGCCAATTGGTCAAGACTCAGGCGGCGTACCTGTTCAGCTAGGCTATCATAAGAAAGTTCGTGAGCTGTGCGATAAGTACGGTGTATTACTAATCATGGATGAAGTAGTTACCGGTTTCCGTCTTGGCATGGGTGGCGCTCAAGCTACTTTTGACGTCAAGGCTGACATCACCGTTTTTGGTAAGATTATAGGCGGTGGGTTCCCGTCTGCAGGTGGTGTAGGTGCAAGAGATGAGATTATGAGCCTATGCACACCCGGAGTATCACACAGCGCAGGCAAAACTATTATGTTAGGTGGTACACTCAGTGCAAACCCTGTTAGCTGCGCAGCTGGATACACTGTAATTTGCGAGTTGGAACGAACAAATGCACATGAAAAACTAGAAGTAGCAACAGAAAAATTCGCTCGTGATCTTACAGACCTTGCTAACAAATATGAAATTCCAGCAATAATTACACATCAAGGATCAATAATGCAAATTGACGTTACAGGCTTTAAGCATATTGCAACCTTTGAAAACTATAGTAAGGAAGAGATTGCTGAAAAACGTGCCGAAGCAGGAAAACGCATGAATGAATTTGCAATGGCATTAGCCGCTGAAGGCGTAATTGTAGCTGCAGGAAATAAGACTTTCCTAAATCTCCAGACCATTGATGTATTGGATGATGCCCTAGCTGCATATGAACGTGTATTCAAGGAATTTGAATAATATTAACCCCGTAATGAATAGAAAAGTACTCCAGTTACTACTGGAGTACTTTCGTGGTTGATATTGCGTTGACACGGTTTACTAAGAGGCATGCGCCTTTTGGAGCATGCCTCTTATTTTCATTAATCTTTATTAGTTTTTTTAGAAGTTTTTCTCTTAGGAACCTTGGGAGGCTTGCCGCAGCTTTCGCGCTCTGCAATATAAAAGGGTAGAGAAATTTTTAAGGGTAATGTATGGCCGCCATTGATACGATCAATCAAAGTTTTTGTTGCCAACTGCCCCATTTCCTCAACAGGAATATGTACCGAGGTCAGCTTGGTCGCCATGTATTGGGCCATATCAATATCATCAATTCCTATAATGGACATATCCTGCGGAATTCGGATGCCCTTTTCCCGCATAGCTCGCATAGCGCCAATTGCCGTTATATCATTTGCGGCCAGGACCGCTGTTACTCCATTAGCACGCTCTAGCAACTTAGTCGCACCGCGGTAGCCATTCTCAGAAGACAACGGAACATTGACAACATACGATTGCTCAAACTCAAGGCCATGTTTTTTAAGAGCTGCTTGATAGCCTTCGAACCGGTTTTCATTGCTTGTTTCTCCTATGTAAGCTATTTTTTCATGTCCAAGGCTTACAAGATAATCAACAGCAGCTTCTCCCACCTCTCTGCCGTCACAGATAATTTGGTCGTATTTGGCAGAAGTCGGATTCAAGCCGGTATAGCTGACAAACCGGAAGTTCTGCTTGAGGTATTTTAGCAGTACCTTATCGCAGCGGCCTAAAACCACAACACCACGAATATTCATGTCGTTGATGGTATGTAAAGTATCAATACTCTTCATATCAATTTCGGTCAGGGAATATCGAACATTATAATTAGCCTCGAATGCTGCAGCCTCTACACTACATGCGAGTTTTGAAAAAAACGGATCATTGATAGACTCTGGTGTTCTTGCGAAAAGACATGCAATAGGATAAGGTCCATCAGATTTCGCAGTCTTTACATTTTTTCTTAGGTTTTGAGCATTTTTATTTGGCACATAGCCTGCTCGACTAACAATCTCCCAAATCTTGTTTTGGATCTCAGGACGGGCCACATGGGCGCCTTTTTTGTTAATGACACGCGATACTGTAGAAACAGAAACGCCCGCCTCTTTTGCAATCTCTTTCAGGGTCAATCTCAATCTTCCTATTCTATTTGATTTTCGGTTGAGTTCATGCAATCGTTAAACTAATAATTTAGGCTATATATCAATCAAAACAACAACCGTTGCATACTATTCTAACGCAAATTTAGACAATATGCAACAAATTTGCATAAACTATATTTTTAATTAAGGAGGTCCTTTATATGCCATTAGTACCACTTCGTCCATTATTAGAGGCAAGCTATCGTTACGGTTTTGCACACGGTGCATTTAATGTTAACACTGTTGCACAGGCTGATGCAGTTATAGAAATCCACGAAACCTTTAGATCCGCCGCTATTCTCCAAGGTGCTGACTTAGCAAATGCTTTCATGGGTGGGCGTGCTGATTTTATGAATGGTACCGTTGAAGACAAAAGAATCGGTGCCAAGCGCATAATGGATGCTGTACAGTCAGTTAGTGAAAACTCCCCTATTCCTATTGTAATGCATTTAGATCACGGTAAAGATGTGGAATCTATCAAAGCTGCTATTGAAGGTGGTTACACCTCTGTCATGGTAGATGGATCCAGCTTGAGTTTCGATGATAATGTTGAGCTTACTCGAGAAATTGTTAAATATGCCCATGAACGCGGAGTCACCGTAGAGGGTGAGCTAGGTATCTTAGCAGGAGTCGAAGATGATGTGTTCTCCGAAGAATCCACCTATACAAACCCTATGAAGGTTTGCGAATTCTTCCGAAAAACAGGCGTAGATTGTCTGGCCATTTCCTACGGCACCAAGCATGGAGCTGTTAAGGGAAAAAACGTTAAACTACGAAAGGAAATAGCAATTGCCGCTATGGAAAACTTAAAGCATGAGGGCATCTTTGGCGTACTGGTTTCCCACGGCTCATCTACGGTCCCCCAATATATGGTTGAAGAAATAAACGCAATGGGCGGACAAATCAGTAATGCTCATGGTGTACCCATTTCTGAATTGAAACAGGTTATCCCTTGCGGCATAGGCAAGATAAACGTGGATACCGACATTCGTCTGTCTGTCACACGTTACGTACGTGAGCTTTTTGTTAAGAACCCATCCCTTAAAGAAAGCAAGTCTATCGGAGGTGTTTGGGAGCTTATGGAATCGAAAGCAGATCAATTCGACCCACGAGTATATTTACCACCTGTTATGGAGTCCTTAATAGTACGCAAAGAAATCACGGATATTGATTTGCTGAAACTAGTTGACTGCATCAAGCGCGGTGTTCATGAGGCTGTTGGTACATTAATTGTTGAGTTCGGATCAGCAGGCTATGCCCCTAAAATAGAACCGGTTACGCTGGAAGAAATGGCCGATCGTTACCGCAAGGCCGGAATTTAGAAAGGAGATGTTTACATGAGACAAACAATTCTTGCCGCACCAAAGAAAATTGAATCCCGTGAGGTTCCGCTACCACAAATAGAACCTGATGGTGTGTTAGCTAAGACTCTTCGCACAGGTATCTGTGGGACAGATGTTCATAGCTACTACGGGGAGACCATTTTCGGAAAAGTCTTCCCCTTCCATATCGGACATGAAGTATGTGCAATAGTCGAAGAGGTCGGTTCTTCTGTCAAAACCTTAAAAAAAGGTGATGTGGTAGTAGTCAACCCATTTTTTACATGTGGCGGATGTACTGCATGTTACCTTGGTATGGAGAATAACTGTGCCCATAAGACTACCATTGGTCTGAAAGGGTTTGGTGGGTTTTCCGAATATGTTTATGTTCCTGCTACAAGCGCATTCAAAGTTCAAAGTGATGACTACAATGCCATGAGTCTGGCAGAGCCGCTTTCTACGGTTATTTATGGCCTTGACAAGCTTAGAATTGACCCTACAAAAACGGTTCTCATCAATGGAATTGGACCAATAGGTATGATGTTTGCTCAATTAATCAAGTCCGCAAATGTTTCTCAGCTTGTAGTAACTGACCTTAATCAGGAAAAGCTGCGCCTTGCACGTAAACTGGGAGTTGATCTGGCTCTATGTCCGAAGGATACGGATGACAATGCAAAGCTTAAAGAGCTAACAGAACAAGGGTTTGATATCATCATCGATTGCACAGGCTCAATTAAGTCCATGCAATCAACTGTAGATTGCGTAGTTTTCGGTGGTCAAATTCTCCTGTTTGGTATCTGTTCCGCAGAATCAACTATGGGGATAAAACCATTTCAACTATATAAAAAGGATGCTACCATTTTTTCTTCCTTTGCTCTAGATAAAAACTCTTTTCGCAAAGCCATCTCCTTATTGGAGAACGGACATATCAATACTGAGCTTCTAATTGATGAAGTAGTGCCTTTTTCTCAACTCGAGGATAGCATAAAAAAGATTGCTGACGGAAAGGCCAATGGAAAAATCATAATCGATACAACTCGTTAAAATGAACGGTAGCAATTCTATTTAAACGGCAGGTGTAAAATATACACCTGCCGTTTTTTTTCCGCTATTAATATGTAAGTTTAAGTTAATCGTTGCAGGCTACAGCCGTTTCTACCATTTAACCTTTTATAAGCATTGAAAACCCGACTATCATAATAAAAATGCATAATGCCTTTTTTATTATATCTACTGAGAGCTTTTTGAATAAAATTAATCCTGTTGTTGTCCCAATCCCAACACCGACAATTCCTATTATACTGTATTTTATTATTTCGCCTGTTATATTCCCAATTACAAGATGAATACCAAAAGTATATATCGCACATATCAAAAAATAGAATTGAAGAGTCGCGTTATATTCCATTTTATTATCAGTAACAGATAAAAAATATGCCGCCACAGGTGGCCCTCCCATACCTAACAAGCCGGAGAGCAAACCACCTACTGCTCCTGCAATTATTCCGTTTATTCTGGTGGGCTTTATCTTTAATTTCTCACTGTAAAAAATAAAGTATATAGCCATGATTATGAGTACTCCGCCTAAAATGCGGCGCAAAAATGTTTCGGTGCTAGACATCAAAGTAGCAATCCCAATCGAACTTGTAATAAATGAGGCAATCAACGGATAAATCATTAATTTAAATCTGATATGTTTATGTAGCTTAAAAGAAATATATGCTACCATTACCAAGGCAGTAGTTATTTCAACCAGTACAGCAGATTGAAAAGGTATCACCAACGGCCATAAGGACATGGCTAAGATAGCATATCCAAATCCGCTTGCGGACTGGATAAAGCTACCTATTGCCGCTATAATAAATACAAAAAACAACTCCATATTTTTACCTAGAATCTTTCTGATTTCAAGAGTTCAAAATACATGCCATGAAAAATCGTACGCCTACAAAAAACTTACAAATTCCTTTAAATCAAGACCTAAAAGTGGTTTGCACCAGTTAATAAACTCATTAGTTACATCATTTCCTCGTTCACTAATAAAGTTATCAGGCATTACTCGCTCATGAAGCATTACTTCGCTTATTGGAATCAATATTGTCTTAATTTTATATTCTTCACCCAAAACACGCTCAAAGCCAACCATTACACCTGTGTTGCCTTCATATGCAGCCTTCATAGCTGTTCTACCTGCCAGTACCGCTTCATCCCTGTCCACCGGGGATTGGAATGCAATAGAAGCACGTCCACAAATACCGGGCTTTTCACTTCTGGCCTTTATACCCAAACGTTTAATTATCAGATTTGAAAGATGCGAGCTTACATCTCCGTAATAGACAGATCTTCCCACCTCAAAAATAGGGGGTACAATAGGTTTACCTTCTTTATTCTTGAGCCCTTCACTTACAACAACCACAACTCCACCAAGCTTATCGTATAACCTTTTTACATCTTCAAGAAATTCTTCCTCATCAAAGGGGCGTTCCGGCAAGTAAATAAGGTGAGGAGCATCACCTTCTTTTTTTCTGGCTAAAGCTGAAGCAGCAGTTATCCAGCCCGCATTTCTTCCAAGGGCTTCAATAACACAAACATGAATTGGAAGCGCCTTCACATCTTGGGCTACCTCATTTACTGTTTCTGCAATATAGCGTGCCGCACTGCCAAAGCCGGGAGCATGATCGGTTATTGAAATATCATTGTCTATTGTTTTGGGAATACCTACTACATTAATTCCGCTATCGCCCAAGGCTTGATATATCTTACCGCAGGTATCCATAGAACCGTTTCCGCCATTGAATAACACATACTTAATATTATTACGTTTAATAATCTCAGCCATTTTCTCATAGTCAGATGGCCCTAATTCATACCGGGAGGTTCCTATTGCTGATGCGGGAGTTTGTAAGAGAAGCTCCAGCCTATTTTCATCAATGTTTTTTAAATCAATAAAATTCTCGTCGAGAATACCTTTTGAGCCTCCTAAAGCAGCATATACTTTATCGATATTGTTATATTTTTTGGCTTCTGCAATAACGCCATATAATGACGAATTAATAACTGCTGTCGGGGCGCCTCCATGCACTACCAGAACATTTGATGCCATACTGTACACTCCTTTTATTTAAGCTAATGATTATATAATTTGTTTATTTTAAGGATAAAAATATCGTTTATTACGTTGTCTATATGTTTATAGTACCATATATTTGCTTGTTTACTCATTTCAAATTACACAAACGATTGCATTAAACTATGTGGGATGCCGAACTGCTATATGCTACAATATATTTAGGCCTTTTTTATTCTTAATAGCTAATGCAAACGTTTTAGTCAAATGTGATAATAAGGCACATAGTATCTTTTGTACATTTACATAAAACTATTATGCATATATTTCGCCATTCTCGGCTAAAAGATAAGCTGTTATTATTAAAACTACAAATCGGGGTAAGATACAAAAATGAGCATTATGAAAACTTTTTTATCGTTTTTAAAAGTAGGCACCATTGGATTCGGTGGAGGAAGTGCTTTAATTCCTGTTGTCGAAAAAGAATTAGTACAGGGTCAAAAAGCAATGTCCGATGCTGATTATCTCAAACATACGGTTGTAGCGAATATAACCCCTGGAGCATTGCCGGTAAAGCTGGGCGCAACATGCGGATACCAGCTAAATAGTGTAGCCGGAGCTCTTGCAGGGGCTTATGCCGTTGCGCTGCCGGGAATACTGTTTACAGTGATTTTCATGGCTATGTTTTCGATTCTTGGCGAAGGTGTGATAAATTATTTTAACTATGCATCGGTGGGAATTACCGCCTTCATAGTATTTCTACTTATAAATTATGTTATTAAAACAGTTAGAGCTGGTGATGCAAAAATAAATTTAGCTCTTTGTTTAGCCGCATTTGCCTTAACAGGTGGTAAAGAGATTAGAGAGATTGCAAGCCAACTATTTAATATTGATATTAATAAACTGGGAACGCCTCTTTTTGATATATCTACCATTGACCTTATTATTTTGACCTTTTTTGTTATTCTTATATTAGAAAAGCTGAAATCTAAGACAGAACTATATATAGCTTTGGGAGTATGCTTTGTGTATGCTTTTTTAACAGGAAAAACAGGTAAACTTTTAGGCCTTGCAGGCTATAAGGGTATTTTGTTAATTGCTATGATAATCTCAATAGTTTTATTGTTTTTCTTAAGACCAAATAAAACTAAGAATAAGAGTAATATCGTCATAAGCAAGTCTGCTATTGCAATTATAGTACTCTTTTTAGTAATACCCATTATTTTTTGTCTTTTAATTAATTATTTATTCTTCATGTCATCGGATAAAAGTATCTTTAGTTTTTTAGGAAATGTGGCCTCCTCCACCGTTACTTCTTTTGGAGGTGGCGAAGCATATGTATCGGTTGCTGATGGGATATTCGTACAAGGAGGCTTAGTTGAGGCAGATAAGTTCTACACACGGCTCGTACCTGTTGCCAATTCCCTTCCCGGCCCGATATTGGTTAAGATAGCTGCAGGTCTAGGGTATCTTTTTGGTGAACAGATTGGTGGAGCAGTTGCGGGCTGGGCACTTGCAGCCGCATCGGGTACAATGGCAATAGGTGCCTGCAGTTCTATCGCAGTATTGGTTATGAGTCTTTATGAAAGTGTTAAGCAATGGGAATTTATATCGAATCTTAAAAAATATATACTTCCGGTAATATGCGGTATGCTGCTTTCCACATCGGGAGCAATGCTTTTTGAAAGCATGAAAATAACAGGAGCGAAAGAAATTCCAGGTTTAATTTCTTTACCTGCAATTTTTATTCTTATATATGGCATTCAATACTTGCATAAGAAATTCCACCTCCATGACGTATTGCTTCTTTTGATATCTGCCGTGGTTAGCCTTGGTATTCTTATATTTTAGCTTTACTGTTTATTTATTATAGTTTTTTATAGTTTATTGACTAAAATATGTTATACTAAATTTGGTTAATATTATCATACAAGTATTGATAAGAGGTGGATGTATGGATTTATATGTTAAAAACGGTGATGTTTTTATAAATGGAACTTTTATAAAAGCAAATATTACTGTAAAAGGCGGAAAGATAGTCTCATTAAGCGACGAGAATCTACATGGGCTTCCTGAGTTGGATGCTTCGGGAAAGCGTGTTGTCCCCGGTTTTATTGACATACATACTCACGGTGCAAACGGTGTAGACATAAACCATGCAAACAGTCAAGACATTTCAAACATAAGCAGCTTTTTCGCCTCCCAGGGTACAACATCATGGATAGCTTCCATTGTTACCGATACTGAGGAAAACACATTGTGGTGCATTGAGCAAATCAAAGAAGCTATTAATAATCCCGATAATGGAGCTCAATTGTTGGGCACGCATTTAGAAGGCCCATTTTTGGATCCGCAATTCAGGGGCTCTATGGCCGAACACCTCCTTAAAAAAGGAGAGTATGATTTGTTTAAAAAGTTTTATGATGCGGCTGACGGAACAATAAAGTATATCACTGTCTCTCCTGAGGTTGATGGAGTATTAGAGCTAATCAAGGAAATACGCAAACTAGGAATAGTTGTTGCGATAGGCCATTCCGGAGCCGATTATGATACCACTATGGAGGCAATTAATAATGGGGCTACCTGTGTTACACATATTTTTAACGGAATGAAAGCCATGCATCACCACTCTCCCAATATTGCCGGTGCTGTTCTGGAAAGCGATATTTATTGTGAAGCTATATGTGACGGAAGACATTTGCATCCGGGAGTAGTGAGGCTCATTATTAAAACGAAAGGACTCGATAGGGTTGTCGCCGTTACAGACAGCATCACTGCTACAGGATTACCCGACGGAGAGTATTATCTTGGTGTAAATAAGGTAAGAGTAACCAACGGGGATGCGAGGTTAGTAAGCAACGACGTAAGAGCTGGCAGCACGCTTACTACGAATAAAGCACTTCAAAATCTTGTAGAGTTTACCGGTAGAAAATTAGAAGAGATTATTCCCCTTCTCACAAAAAATCCAGCTACTGTTATGAATATTATTGATAGCAAGGGAACATTAGATGTTGGTAAAGATGCTGATATAGTGCTTTTAGATGATGCTCTAAATGTAGATACCACAATTGTAGGTGGAACTATTGCATATAAGAGATAATATACATTATGTATGAGGGGCTGTTTCAAAATCGGCGCATAGGATTACCGCCTATTTTGAAACAGCCCCTTTAAAATACATTTTTAATCTGTTATTTTATTTAGAACTCAGCATTATTTACTGTTCTAGGATAAGAAAGAACGTCTCTGATATTCTGCATGCCTGTCATATACATAATAATACGTTCAAATCCAAGTCCAAATCCAGCATGTTTAGTACCGCCAAAACGTCGGGTATCTAAGTACCAATCATACTCCTCTTTGTCCAGACCCATTTCTTCCATGCGCTTCTCTAATACGTCAAGGCGCTCTTCTCTCTGGCTTCCGCCTATTATCTCCCCAACTCCCGGAACCAAAAGATCCATAGCCGCAACAGTTTTATCATCATCATTTACTCTCATATAGAAAGCCTTGATTCCTTTAGGGTAGTTAATAACAAACATGGGTTTTTTCATAATTTGCTCTGTTAAATAGCGTTCGTGCTCTGTCTGGAGATCTGCCCCCCATTTTACCGGGTATTGGAATTTGTGACCGCTATTTTTCAGCAGTTCTATAGCTTCTGTGTAGGTAATGCATCCGAATTCAGAATTAAGAATACCGTTAAGTCTTTCATAAAGCCCCTTATCAATAAATTCATTAAAGAAGTCCATTTCTTCTTTAGCATTATCCATAACATATTTAATGATATATTTAATCATATCCTCGGCAAGCTTCATATCATCATTAAGGTCTGCAAATGATATTTCTGGCTCAATCATCCAGAATTCAGCCGCATGACGAGTTGTATTACTATTCTCGGCTCGGAAAGTAGGACCAAAAGTATACACCTTGTCAAAAGCCATTGCATAGGGTTCTACTGCAAGTTGTCCGCTTACTGTAAGGCTTGTTTGCTTTCCAAAGAAATCTTCGGTGTAATCAATCTCACCCTTATCATTCCTTGGTGGATTGTTCAAATCCAGAGTTGTTACCTGAAACATCTCTCCTGCGCCCTCACAATCACTGGAGGTAATAATGGGAGTATGAACATAGACAAAACCTCTGTCTTGAAAGAAACGATGTATAGCGTATGCCAAAACAGACCGCACCTTGAACACAGCAGAAAAAGTATTCGTTCTGGGGCGAAGGTGTGCAATGGTTCTTAAATACTCAAAGGTATGCCGCTTTTTCTGCAATGGATATTCATGACTTGAGGCTCCCTCAATCTCCACCGCAGTAGCCTTAACCTCATATGGCTGTTTTGCCTGAGGCGTTTCTACAACAATACCTTTTACCCTTATAGCACTTCCTATATTGAGTTTTGCTATTTCGCTAAAATTATCAAGACTATTGTCAAAAACCACCTGAAGGTTCTTAAAAAACGACCCGTCATTAATTTCAATAAAACCAAAGGTTTTTGTATCTCTTATAGTACGTATCCAGCCGCATACTAAAACTTCCTTGCTTGACAACTCTTTATAGGACGCGTTCAGTTTCTTTATCTCGGTTCTTTCCACTAAAAATCATCTCCCGTATTCTAAATATTGCTTAATCCCTTGATACCAATTAATTATACCATCTTAACATCCATATTCAACTGCGAATATATACATTATTTCTTAATTCTTATATAAAATAATTTACTAATTCATACATCTTAATAATTCTTAAACAAATGAGGCAACCCAGCTTATTAACACAGGGGCTGTAATAATAGATAATAGATTTGATACCGCAACACATTTTGAAGCAAAAACGGCATCGTTGCCAAACATCTCGGAAAAAATCGTTGCATTAGCCGCCGCAGGCATAGCCAAAGCCGTAACAGTAACAGCTGCCGGCAAATACGGAACTCCTACCAGCAGTGCTATTAAAAAGGCCAAAGCGGGCATGAGAATTAATCTTACAATGGATGAAAGATACACTTTCCAGTCATTGAATAAAGTCACTAATCTTGCTGTACTGATTACTCCCCCGACTATCAGCATAGATAAAGGCATGGTAGTATCACCCACAGCTTTTATCGCCCCTTTGATAGTTGAAGGAATAGGTATACTAAAAAGAAATACTATTGTTCCTATGTAAACTGCTATGATAGCCGGGCTTAATAATACCCTTTTTAATGTCTTGGCCTTTGTATCTTTTCCTCCAAACATCATGTATCCGTAGCTCCAAAGAAAAACATTGAACAATACAATATAAAATGAACCGTAAAAAGCTCCTTCTTCACCAAAAACCGCTCTCATAAGAGGGAGCCCAATATAACCGCAATTTGAAAAAATGGCGGTAAATCTAAGTACTGGGGCAGTCCTCTCATTAAATTTTCCGTAAATTAGCTTAGAAAGTGTAATTGAAACTATAAACATAAAAGTGGTGAATCCAATTACCCAAATTGTGTTTACAAGGCGTTCCTGAGAAAAATCAATAAAAAACGAATTAAATATCATCATCGGGGTAGAGATGTAAAGTAGTATTTCAGAGAGTTTCTTAGTTCCATTTGAGTCCAGAATGTTAAATTTCCCCGCTACATAACCTATGGCAAGAATAATGAAAAGTATAATTACTTGGTTTAGTACGACGTTAAATTGCATGTTGTCTCCTCCAAAAGCAGCAAATCATATATCATTGAATATTCTCAATACAGTCTATATTATCTTATATTAAAAAACAAGTAGTCGTTATGCTAAAGCGGCTTAATAGAGCCTTTTATAGAGTCTCAAAGAGCCTAGCAACAAGCAACTCTTGTTGGTTTAGTGCTAACCTAAAAAAGTCCCTCCCTGAATAAGTAGGGAGGGACTTTTGTATGCTTTGATTAACAATTGTCCTCTGGATAATTCTCACGGGCAACGTAATGTGTGTGAAGCAGTTCGTGAGATTTATGTCCGCCTGGTTTCTCAAAGTATTCCTCATACATCTTTAAAACGTATGGGTTGTGGTGGGATCTTCTAAGTGTAAGGCTTTGATCCTCCTGGTAAAGAGCTTTTGCACGCTCAGCTCTCAAATCCATTTCATTTCTTACAGATGCAGGTTGTATGGGTTGTCCGCCTCCGCAAACACATCCGCCGGGACATGCCATAATCTCAATAAAGTGATACTCAGCCTCACCGGCTCTGACCTTATCAATAAGTTTTCTGGCATTTCCAAGACCATGTGCAACTGCAGCCTTAATTTTTACGCCGGCAATTTCCACTTCTGCCTCTTTTATTCCATCAACACCGCGGACAACGTTAATATCGACGTTGTCATCGTCCTTACCAGTTAATAGGTATGGCACGCTTCTAAGAGCTGCTTCCATAACACCACCTGTGGCACCGAAAATAACACCTGCTCCGGTAGCTTCTCCCATAGGATCGTCAAATATCTCATCACCAAGATTTTTAAAGTCGATTCCCGATTCCTTAATCATCTCGGCAAGCTCACGGGTTGTAATAACCTCGTCAATATCCGGATAACCTGTTGAAGCCAATTCAGGCCTTTCAGCTTCGAACTTTTTAGCGGTGCAAGGCATAACTGATACAACAAAGATTTTTGAAGGATCAATCCCTATTTTCTTTGCATAGTATGACTTAAGAACGGCTCCAAACATATTTTGCGGTGATTTGCATGTAGATAGATTATCAAGCATATCAGGGAAATTATGTTCGCAGAACTTTATCCAGCCGGGGCTGCAGGATGTGATAAGAGGAAGTTTACCATTATTCTTGATTCTATCCACAAGCTCGGTTCCTTCTTCCAGAATTGTAAGATCCGCAGCGGTATCTGTATCAAATACTTTGGCAAAGCCCAGCTTCTTTAATGCTGCCACCATTTTTCCTGTAACAGGAGTTCCAATAGGATAGCCAAATTCTTCACCAATAGCTGCACGAACTGCCGGAGCTGTTTGCACAACAACATGAAGATCTTTATTGCTTAAGGCCTCCCATACCTTTTCGGTGGAGTTTTTCTCACGCAGAGCACCAACAGGACATGCTACTATACATTGACCGCAGTTTACACAAGGAGTGTCTTTCAGCGGCATATGGAAAGGTGACGCAACAATTGTATTGTAACCTCTGTCTATTGTTTCAATAGCAGATACTGTTTGAACATTTTTACATACGCTTACACAACGACGGCACAAAACACATTTATTGGGGTCTCGTACTATAGAAGGAGATAAATCATCTATAGGATAGTGCTGCAATTCGCCTTCAAAACGGATGTCATGAATTTTCAAATCCTGAGCAAGTTTCTGAAGTTCGCAGTTTAAGCTTCTAACACAGCTAAGACACTTTTTCTCATGGGATGAAAGTATGAGCTCAAGTGTAACTCTTCTGGTTTCGCGAATTTTAGGACTATTGGTGATAACCTTCAATCCTTCTGATACTGGATACATACAAGCAGCCTGGAAGCTTCTTGCTCCAACATCAACTATACACATGCGGCATGCGCCAATTTCGTTAATATCTTTGAGGAAGCAGAGGGTGGGTATGTTAATCCCGGCACTCTTTGCAGCCTCTAGCACGGTTGAGCCAACCGGGGCTTTTACTTCTTTACCGTCTATTGTCAGGGTAACAAATTCGGACATATTATTTCACTCTCCCCTCTTATTTCTTCTCAATGGCGGCAAATTTACATACATCCATGCAAACACCGCACTTGATACATTTACTTTGATCTATTAGGTAAGGCTTCTTAATTTCGCCGGAAATAGCACTAACAGGACACTTTTTCGAGCAAAGGCTACAGCCCTTACACTTATCAGAAATAATAGTGTATTTAAGCATGGCCTTACAGACACCTGATGGGCATCTGTGTTCCTTGACATGAGCCTCATATTCATCTCTAAAGTATTTTATTGTGCTAAGAACCGGATTTGGAGCTGTCTGGCCTAATCCACAAAGCGCACCCTGCTTAATGCTCTCAGCCAGAGTTTCTAGCTTCTCTATGTCTCCTTCTTCGCCTTTACCGCTTGTTATGCGTTCAAGAATTTCATACATGCGCTTTGTACCTATACGGCAAGGAGGACATTTACCACAGGATTCATCAACGGTGAATTCCAAGAAGAACTTGGCAATATCCACCATACAGTTGTCCTCATCCATGACAATCAAACCGCCGGAGCCCATCATGGAACCCAGTGCTATGAGGTTGTCATAGTCAATGGGAGTATCTATATGGCTAGCCGGGATACATCCGCCAGAAGGTCCTCCGGTTTGTGCAGCCTTAAATTTCTTACCTTTTGGTATACCGCCACCGATGTCATATATAACTTCACGGAGGGTAGTTCCCATAGGTATTTCTACAAGACCGGTATTGTTAATTTTTCCGCCTATTGCAAATACTTTTGTACCCTTGCTCTTTTCAGTACCTATGGTGTTAAACCAATCTGCACCCTTTAAAAGAATAACTGGAATATTTGCATAAGTCTCAACATTATTAAGAATGGTCGGTTTCTCCCAAAGTCCTTTTACAGCAGGGAAAGGCGGACGTGTTCTTGGCTCACCGCGATGACCTTCAATGGATGTCATTAGTGCAGTTTCCTCGCCGCAAACAAATGCTCCGGCACCCAAGCGAATCTCTAAATCAAATGAGAAGTCTGTGTCGAAAATATTCTTACCGAGAAGTCCGTATTCACGGGCTTGTTCAATGGCTATGTTAAGACGTTGTACAGCAATAGGGTATTCAGCTCTTACATAAATATATCCTTGGTTAGAACCAATTGCGTAGCCGGCTATTGCCATAGCTTCAATTAAAGTGTGCGGGTCTCCTTCGAGGATTGAACGATCCATAAATGCACCCGGATCGCCTTCGTCGGCATTACAGCAAACATATTTTTGATCGTTTACTTCTTTTGCGGCAAACTGCCATTTCATACCGGTTGAGAAACCTCCGCCTCCACGTCCGCGAAGGCCTGATTTTTTAATTTCGTCAATGACTTGTTGAGGTGTCATTTCGGTAAGAGCCTTTGCCAAGGCTGCGTAACCGTCTTTTGCGATATACTCATCTATTACTTCCGGATTAATAACACCACAGTTACGAAGGGCTATTCGGTATTGACGGGAGAAGAACTCCACATTATCAAGAGACTTTGCAACATCCTCTGCATCTTTATCACCTAATAAAAGCCTCTTTACAATACGTCCCTTAACCAAATGCTCGTTTACGATTTCTTCAATATCATCTGGTGTAACGTGACAGTATGTAGCTCCTTCGGGATAAATAACTAGGATGGGGCCCTTTTCACAAAGACCGAAACACCCGGTTTTTACTATCTTTACTTCTTTTTCTATACCTTTTGCAGCAAGCTCTTTTTCTAATCTAGCCATTAATTCAGGAGCTTTTGAAGCTGTGCATCCGGTACCATTACAAATCAGTACATGTGATCTGTAGACCATAATCCAGACCCCTCCTTACCTTTCTGCCGCACCAACTGTGAACTCGGTGACGGGCTTTTGGTTAACAATATGTTCCGCTACTATTCTTCTAGCTTTTTCAGCGTCTAATTTAACATAAGTTGTTTTTTCACCGTTAGCATCAAAAATTTCTGCAACGGGCTCTAAACGGCATATACCGATACACCCGGTCATAGTTACGTTAACATTATTAATATTTCTCTTGTTTAATTCGTCAATAAAAGCACTCATAACAGGTTTAGCACCTGCAGCAATACCACATGTGGCCATACCAACTACGATTCGAACCTTATCATCATTTTCACGTATTGACATTTCTTTTAAAGTTTTTTCACGAATAGCCTTTAATTCTTCAATTGACTTCATCCAGAACACCTCCATAAACTGATTTTATTCCATCGGTTATTGTATTTTGTATCCATTCAAGAACATTATTATTTGCTATTGAAACTCCATCTAAGTGATGTTTTAACTCATCTGTATCTAAAGTAAAATTATCTTTTTGGGAAGTAAAATGAATACTCCAGGAGATATTTGGATTAGCCATTATTAACATCTTAATAGTTTCCGATATATCCCCTAATGGAATCCTGTCTATATGCTTTACCTCAAACTTTGCTTGAAGTTTTGTTCCCTTGCCAAGCTCCGATTGAATTATTAGCTCACCGCCTGCCATATTAGCTGACTGCATCAATAGCGGAATTCCAAGACCTACATTTCTGGTGGTTCTACTTGTTTTAAACGGGTCTGTAACTTTCTTAAGAAATTCTGCGTCCATTCCTTTACCGTTATCCAGAATTTCAAATATAAGCATCTGTGGGTCACCTTGCACACTTAAACTGATACTTATTCTGTCAGCTCCCGCCACAATGGAGTTTTGTGCAATGTCCATTAAATGTAGTGATATGTCCTTCATAGACTATACCGCTTCGGCTTCCATATCAAAATACTTTTGTATTATTCCGGGGATATCATCTACAGCAAGTCTTCCGTAAACATCCTCGTTTATCATGATAACAGGGGCTAAGCCGCAAGCACCGACACATCTGCATGCATCCAAAGAAAAGATTCCGTCTGGTGTACATTCACCGCTCTTAATCTTCAGAATCTCTGCAATTTTGTCATAAATCTGACCTGCTCCCTTAACATAACAGGCAGTTCCCAGACATACATTAATCTTATACTTACCCTTGGGATTTAGTGAAAATTGAGTATAAAATGTAACAACCCCGTATACATCGGCCAGGGATACATTTAGTCCTTTTGCGACTTTCTTTTGCACGCTCATGGGAAGATATCCATATAGTTCCTGAGCCTCATGCAGTACAGGAATAAGCGCGCCGCGGGAGTCTTTGTACTTAGCAATTATTTTGTCCAGCTCTTCTGACTTATTATCTGCTTTACAGCAACCGCAACTCATAGTAACAACCTCCTGAATCTCATTTTCGTAGATGTTTATCGTTTTGTTAATAGCTTAACAAACCTTTTTAATTGTATCATATGGGTAACCATATTTCAATAAATTCTAAGGACAAATCAGTTTTTTCAGATTGAATTATGCTGAATTTTTACACATTTTTATTTTATTTTTAGGTAATATCAACAAAAGCTAACTCAACGCAATCAG
The DNA here is from genome assembly GCA_012520615.1 of Clostridiaceae bacterium. GTDB lineage: Bacteria > Bacillota > Clostridia > DSM-8532 > DSM-8532 > DTU059. The sequence continues at coordinate 64,018 of JAAYNX010000054.1, forward strand.
AGATTGTTGCTAAACTTAAAAACCATGTTATAACCGAAAAAAACATATTGTGCTACCCGGCTTTAGATATAGATTCCATAAGATTCTCGTAAGCCTTGCGAATTCCGGTGTCCGCATCATCGTTAAGTTTTCTTTCACCAATAATTAGTCCTGTATATTTATCATTTTTCATAATGAAATAACCGTAGCCGTCATTTGTTGGAATAAGTTCTATTTCTACCGTTTTATCCGGACTCGCTTCTTTCAAGGTATAGGTAAGCCGAACAGCAGCTTCTCCGCTTGGTACAGCGTTTAAATCGATTTTGTCCCCCACAATGCCAACAGCCCCTTGATAGTACTTTTTGAATAGACTCTTTTCCTCATCAGTATCCATCTTTTCACCATTTAGATAATATTCGGATGCAGCTCCTTCATCCAGGCTTTCATTAATCAGAAGAACATCATTCCTGCCGTCCATATCAATAACAAGCTTCTCTACATCAAATATAGAAGGGATGTAGGCAAACAACGAGACCACATTTTTAAGCGATAAATCAACAAAATTCAGATTTGTAGCATCCACTGCGAATACAAAATTATGCCCCTCCATCATTCCATAATATTCGAAATCATTTTTATCACCAAGCATTAAGCGGTATGCTTTATCGCCTGACGTATATTCAAATACATACTTTGGAGAATCAAGCCCATAGATTTTCAGGTCAGAAGGGTTTTCTTCAACAAATTTGTTTACTCTGAATTTATTCAGCCAATCTAAGAACTTAGAAAGCCCACTATTATCAGCTTCCCGTTCCGGAATGGGACCGATTATTATCCAGTCTGCAGACGAGGGATTCTTCTTCGCACTAAAAACCTCTCTCCCTTCTTTGGTGAATGTAAGAGTATCAAAATCTTCGGCAGATAGGGTTTCCGTACCATATAGGTTTTTGCTCATTATATCGAATTTGTCATATTTTAAGGTTTCGCCCTTGTATGAATCAATAGTATATACTTCGGGACTTCCAAGCTTTCTAACGTAATAGCTGTCCTTTTTTGGGGTTAAATCTCCGATTTCAATACTGGTTTCCTTACCACCAGATGAAGCGAAGGTAGTAACAAGTGCATTATCCAAGCCGTATATCGTCAGATCAGTAGGATTTTCGTCTATTAATCTCTTGGTTGTTATAGTGGTAGCAGCCGAAACCATATCTTCGATTAAGTCATTATCAACATCAAAGGATGAATTAACCCACACCTGCTTCTTTTCTATCACTTTTTTTGTTGTTCCATCATCATTTTTCTCAAGAGCTTCCATATCCCTTTCTTCCCTGGTAATGACTATTTCGTCGCCTTGCCTTTTTAACACGATTTTTGATATGTCTTCCTGTGCCAAATCTATCAGTTTTATCTCATCAGATGAAGTAACCTCTGTTGGTGGCGGGGTTTCATTCCCATTACTAAGTTTATTCTGATTCCCACTTAAAAAGATAAAAGCAAACAGGAAGACCGCAAATATAATCAATAGAACAATAACCTTCTTCCAGTTCTTCATCATAGGTGCTTCCTCCTTATCCAGACAAATACCCCCAGACCAATGATAACAAGGGGAAGTATAAATGAGAGTATTATAAATGCTATGAATCTTGTTGACTCTGTCATCTTTATTGGTTCAGAGGCCAAGCTCTTTGAAGGAATAAAAATAGAATCCGCCTTGTCCTGCATCCAGTTTAAAGTCGATAAAATGTATCGAACTCCATTATAGCTTGTGTTTTGCATCCAATTGTCAGTTATAAAAG
>JAAYNX010000022.1 GCA_012520615.1 Clostridiaceae bacterium
CCACCTGTCATAACAATCCCTCTGTCACTGATATCAGAGGCTAACTCAGGAGGAGTTCTCTCAAGAACTGAATGTACCGCTTCAACCACACTGGATACAGGCTCCTCAAGGGCCTCCATAATTTCAGTAGACGTGACGGTAATAGTCTTCGGCAACCCAGAAACAAGATTTCTACCTCTTATATCCATCTTAACTTCCTTTTGCCTCGGAAACACTGTCCCTATGCTTATCTTAAGGTCTTCAGCCGTTCTCTCGCCAATCATCACATTATGCTTTTTGCGCATATAACGTATTATAGATTCATCGAATTTATCTCCGGCAATTTTCACAGAGGTACTTACAACCGTTCCACCAAGTGAAATAACGGCTATATCGGTAGTACCGCCGCCTATATCCACCACCATGCTACCGCAGGCCTTTGTTATGTCTATTCCCGCTCCGATAGCTGCAGCTATGGGTTCTTCAATAAGATAGGTTTTTCTTGCGCCCGCCTGAACTGCCGCATCCTCAACCGCTCTTTTTTCAACTTCTGTAACCCCTGATGGGACACAAATCATAACTCTAGGTTTAAAAAGCTTAAAAAAGCTCTTTGAACAGACCTTATTAAGAAAATATTTCAGCATTTTCTCGGTTATATGGTAATCAGAAATTACGCCTTCCCTTAAAGGACGTATAGCTACAATATTGCCCGGTGTTCTGCCCAGCATCTTCCGTGCATCTTCCCCGACAGCTAAAATTCTATCAGTATTCTTATCAATAGCCACAACAGAGGGTTCGCGTAAAACGATTCCCTTTCCCTTGATATAAACCAAAACTGATGCGGTTCCTAAATCCAGACCAATATCTAATCCTAGGCCCAATTATTACAACCCCTTTAATTTTCTCAATGGCTTTACCTATGAATTGTACACTGTTTTAATATTAACAATATATTTCCCTTATATCAATAGCGAAATTGAATAATTTGTATGTTACATATGCAAAAAGCCGGTTTCACCCGACTTTTCTGCCATCTCTACCGTATTTTAATTTTGTTGCTTCGCCACCACGGATATGACGTTCCGCCTTGTTCTCGTCTAGTATTCTTTTGACCTTCCCTGCCATAGACGGATCCAACTTTGCCAACCGTTCGGTTACATCTTTGTGTACAGTAGATTTCGATATTCCGAAACTCTGTGCAGCTGCCCGGACCGTCGTCCTGTTTTCAATAATGAAGCTCCCAAGCTCCAAGGCGCGTTCCTCTATGTAATGTCTCATACGCCTGCCTCCCGCACAGCGCCTAAATCGGCTTGATGTCCCGATACTATATATATTAGGGAAGGCAGGTCTCTATACCCTTATTTTTAAATATCCTGATTTCAGTACTATGGAGGATTACTAAATATAAATTTTATAGATTACAACCGCCGCTTGTTGCATGTTAAATCTTCGGTCAGGATTGAGTATTTGATTATCTGTTTATTCTACCAATATTTACAGAAGATACATGCTTTATTATATAAGCAAATGTATAATAGATTTAAGAACAAAATGCGAAAGGAGAATGAAAAAATGAGCAAGCGGCTAATCAGTTGTGCAACCAGTGACATAAAGAAAATGTCACCCAAAGATTTAAAAGATGCAATTATTGCTAGTGAAGGACGTGTTATCTTAGGAGAAACCGTCGTTACTTCTCCACCGTTACTAAAAGGAATAACAAATTCCGAAATTATGGCGGCTTTCAGCGCAGATATGCTATTACTAAATGAATATGATGTTTTTACAAGATATATAAATGGAATGGAAAATGATGAAAACCCGATTGAGACAATTAAGTATCTAACCGGAAAACCTGTTGGTATTAATTTAGAACCGGTCGACTACGATGTAAAAACAGTAGAGGAACGAATTACATTGCCAAAAGGAAGAATGGCATCAGAAGAAACGTTTATAGAAGCATCAAATCAGAAGATTGACTTCATATGTCTTACAGGTAATCCGGCAACAGGTGTCACCAATGTCAGTATAGAAAAGTCTATTATCAAAGCTAAAAAGTATTTTTCCGGTTTGATATTTGCCGGGAAGATGCATGGAGCCGGAGTAAATGAAAAAGTAGTGTCTGAAGAAAATTTGTTAAAATTTATTGAGCTTGGAGCCGATGGAATACTAGTTCCTACAGCTGGAACGGTTCCTGGCGTTAACGAGCAAGACCTAAGTAGCGTAGTCAGCAAAGCAAAGGGTCTTGGTGCCTTAACAATCGGTACTGTTGGCACTAGCCAGGAAAGTGCTGATATTTCTACAATCCGTGAATTTGGACTTTCAAACAAACGGGTTGGTGTAGACATCCATCACTTAGGTGATGGCGCGTACGGACGATTACCGGAGCCAGAAAATCTGTTGGCTCTATCTATTTGTATACGTGGTAAACGACACACCTACTATAGAATGTCTCAGTCTATAAACCGATAGAGTTTCATTCTTCAAAATACGTTAAAAAGGAGAGGCCATATACCTCTCCTTCTTACTTATCACAAAGCCTGCTAAAAAAAATGTTCTTACTTCGCAAAATCTATATATGCTGCAGGGTCTACCAGCTTATTCTCTTTATAAAGTTCAAAATGAAGATGAGTAGGCTCTGCACTTTCAAAGATTGCTGTTGCTCCGACAGCACCAATAGGATCACCAAGTTTTATTTCTTGACCTACCTGCAAGGTCTGGTCGCTTGCAAGATTTGAATATACTGATTTATAGCCGTTTTTATGGTCTATTACAACTGTGAAGCCATACCTAGGGTCATTCTTTATTTCCATAACTGTACCGTTACCAATTGCACGGACAACCTCTCCACGAGAAGCAGCTATGTCCACACCGCTATGGGTACGCCATTCATTAAATGTCGGTGAGAAAATAAGTTTATCCATAGAATATTCTGTTTGTATTTTTCCTGCTACCGGAACGTCGAAAGCAGGTCTTACTATGGCTAAGACTACATCTTCTGTTGCTGCATCGTCGCCTGCAGCTGTTTCAGCTTCGCCGGTTGTTGTAACTGAAGCATCTTCCTCTTGAGGCCCACTGTTCATCTCAGTTACATCGGTATCCGGTATTTCTTCAACATCTGCATTTGTTTCACTTCCGTCCGGATTTGCATCAAAATTTTCCATGCCGATGAAAGGATCATCCTCGGAGAATTCAGTGCCGTTATCAACAATAGAGCTTTGATCGGGTGGTTCGTTAAATGGATTATCATGCTTTGATAAGTCCAGTTCGAAATCATCCAGCGGTGCATTCTCTTTCGCCTGATAAGGGTCCGGATCAGGGTCACTAAGTATTTGATTTGTTGAGAAATAAACCGCACCTGCAGCCAGAGCACATAATCCGACTACGATTGCAATATAGAAGCCACTTTCCTTAAAAAACGATTTAAATTTGTTGTTTCCATCCGGTAATTCGTCTTTAAATTTTCCCATGTTGTTCACAATATCCACCTCCGTTTTGTATTATTGCCAACGGAAGTGGTTTTATACTTTAATACCTCAATTCTTCCACCGAAATACCCGTATAATAGAATTCCAAAATTTCTTTGTATGTATAGCCCTGTTTTCCAAGCGCATCGGCCCCGCATTGGCTCATTCCCACACCGTGTCCGTACCCTCTGGATATAATTTCTACGGTCTTTTCGTCCGGAAATTTAAATTCTAAATTAGTAGAACGTAATTGTAATAATTCCCTGAATTCTGTCCCTGCCATTTCGATAGAACCAAGTCTTATTTTTTCTATTCTTCCACTTGAGGTATAGGAAATAACCTCTAGATCCTGA
>JAAYNX010000093.1 GCA_012520615.1 Clostridiaceae bacterium
AACTGACGGTATGTGTTTAATGATGCGATGTTGTGATTAATTCTCATAAAAACATCCTCCTTGATAATTTTCGGGAGAATCCTTTCTCCCATTTTAGTTCCTACCAACCGGAACTATGGTTATGAGCCATTCCAAAACCCTTTGGCGCCATAAGGGGGATAGCTTCACATTATTTATATCGGTAATTTACCACCGGACTTTATAGTTAAACAGAATTTTTTTGAAATCTTTTCTGTAAGAAAAGATTCTTCGCTTTGCTCAGAATGACAGAGAAGCATAAAGAAAAGATTATTCGCTTTGCTCACAAATGACAAAATAAATGTGTCTTATTAGCATTCAGGTGGTAAAATTTTATTAATAGAAGTATAGCTTGTGCCGATATAAGTATTAGAATTATCTAAATAGGATTCATGGAGGGATCTATATGAAAATTGATAGCATGGATGCAACTTTTAAATCGACAGTAAGCGGTGTGCCTACTCAGGTGAAACCAGAGATAGCTGTAAAATCGGAAAAACATCCGGATACTGCTAGAATTAATAATGAAAACAATAACGGATATACAGAAGAAAAAGTTAGTGATGCTTTTTTAGAAAGTGCAATTAATAGAGCTAACTATACATTCGAAATACAAAATAGGTCTTTGAGGTTTAAAATTCACGAAAGAACAAACGAAATAATAGTTAAAGTTGTAGACTCTGAAACCGAAGAAGTTATCAGAGAGATTCCACCTGAAAAACTTTTGGATATGTTTGCAAATATGTTAGAACTGGCCGGGTTGATTGTTGATGAAAGAAGGTGACTAATATGAACGGAATATCAGGTTTTTCATCACAAATGAGATTAACAGGTTTATCCGGATTTGATACTGATTCTCTGGTAACAGAGCTTATGAAAGCCGAGAGAATACCTTTAGATATACTAAAGCAAAAGAGAACGGTTGTTGAATGGAGGCAGGAATCTTACAGAGAAATCAGCACATCTCTGATAAGTTTTAAAAGAAAGTTTTTTGATATTGTTAACCGCTCTTCGTATATGTTATCCCAAAATTCTATTAAGGCTATGTCTGCCACCAGCAGCAATAGCTCGTATGTAACGGCCACAGCATCAAACGAAGCTGCCATTGGAGAGCAGAACATAAAGGTAATTCAGTTGGCTACGGCCAATTCTTTAAGCAATTCTACAGGAATAAGCAAGGGAATTACCGGAAGCGTTACTGCGGATGAGTTAGGAAGCCTTTCTGAAAAACTAGAAAATCTTGAAGGTAAAAAGATTTTTGTGGAATTGGATGGAGTAAGTAAGCAGATTACACTTGGCGGCAGCAATGGAGCAGAGTTTGTCCAGCACCTACAAGCTTCCTTGGATGAAGCTTTTGGTAAGGTAACCGTAGATGGTGAAGAATTATCAAAATTTAATGTAACATTTACGGACACTGAAAATGGATTTGATTTTACCATAAATACTAATTCTGACAGCGGTGCAACCAAGGTTAGCGTTTATGGGCCATCGGGAGAAGCAAATGAGATGGCGGGCTTAGATGATTTGGGACTTACAGCAGGGCAATCTAATAGATTATCACTAAACAGCTCACTACTAACGCTGCAAGACTCCTTTAGTATGCCACTTCAATTTGATGAAGAGGGTAACGCTGAGTTTACCATCAATGGGGAAACAATCAGTATTAAATCTACTGATTCACTAAAGCAGGTTTTTGATAAAATAAACAATAACGAAAAAGCAAAAGCTAAGATAAATTATGATGAGATAACAGATAGAATTACTCTTACCTCCACAGTTACCGGTGCAGGAAATAATCTGGAGATTGATGATAGGCCGGGAAACTTTTTGGCAGCATTAAATTTGGATGAAAGTAAGTCGGGGCAGGATGCCAAGGTTTCTATTAATGGTGAAACCTTAGTTAGAAGTACAAATAATTTTACTGCCAATGGAATTACATACAACCTGCATAAAGCTCATGCTGCTGATGATGAAGGTGATACCATTACGATTGCTCATGATACCGAATCTGTTATCAATAACATCAAGAGCTTTATAGAAGAATATAATAATCTCATTGATAGTATTAACGGTAAAACCTCTGAGAAGTACAATAGAAACTATCAGCCCTTAACCGATGCCCAAAGGGATGAGATGGATGAAGACGAGATAAAGAAGTGGGAAAAGCAGGCAAAGACAGGTCTACTTCGAAATGATAGCATACTGCAGCGGCTAACTTTATCTATGCGTACAGCTTTGTATGAAAAGGTTGAAGGCGTAGGGATTTCCTTAAAAGATATAGGAATTGAAAGTAAATCCTATTCTGACAAAGGAAAACTCTATCTTGATGAGGACAAGCTTAAAAATGCGCTCTTAAGTAAGCCTGATGAAGTCGCTAAACTTATTAACGGTGTATCTTCCGAGAATCCGACATACAGCAGAACGGCTACAGCAGAACAAAGAGCTGATAGATACAGCAAGTCCGGTGTTTTTCAAAGATTATCAGACATTGTTGAAGATCATGTTTCTACACTTAGAGATTCCGATGGAAGAAAAGGTATTCTTCTTGAAAAAGCAGGAATCGAAGGGGATCTTTCAGCTACGAAAAACTTAATAAGTGAAGAACTGGATGATTTTGACGATAGAATTGACAATTTGATAGATAAGCTAACCAGAAAAGAACAAAGCTACTATAAAAAATTCTCGGCACTGGAGACTATGCTTGCACAAATGAACCAGCAAAGTGCATGGATTGCCAGCCAGTTTAACTTTGGTCAATAAATAATCATAAAAAAGGTTTATATTAATAAAGAAAAGTGGAGGCTATATTATGATCGCTTATAATGCGTACAATCAATACAAGGAAAACTCAATTTTTACAGCAAGCCCTGAGGAACTTACTCTTATGCTCTACAACGGTCTTGTAAAGTTTATAATGCGAGGAATAGACAGCATAGAAAAGAAAAACATACCAGAGGCAAATACAAATATTATTAAAGCACAAAATATAGTTTCCGAATTTATGAATACATTGGATATGAATTATGAGATATCTGGGAGCTTAAATTCCATATATGATTACATGCTAAGAAGATTGATAGATGCGAATGTTGCCAAAGACGCGGAAATACTGGATGAAGTTTTGGGTTTTGCCAAAGTTCTCAGGGACACTTGGGAGCAAGCAATGAAAATATCTAAAAAGCAGGGAAAGAAACTATCACCTGTATGATTTGGAGAACAAAATGAAAGCAGAAGATTATATCCAACGTATAATAGAGATTTCTTCCAATAAACTAAATTTATTGGAAGAAATTCTTTTGTTTACTCGCAGTCAAAATGAGGTAATTAAAGGACAGAGGTTTGATGAAATGGACCAGCTGTTGAAAGAGCGTAGAAAGCGAATGGACGCTATTGATAAGCTGGACCAGCAATTCGTAGTTGCCTCTGCAAAGCTTAAAGAACTGCTGTCTTTAAGCTCATTTGAAGAACTTCCGCAACTCAACCTGCCCGGTACGGCGGAACTTAAGAAATTGGTTAATGGTATTTCAGAAAAGCTAGAAAAAATTAAGGAGATTGATGATGAAAATACCTCCTTGGTTAAAGTTGAAATGAAGAATACCCAAGGGCAGATTAAAAACGCAAATACACGTAAGCGTGTGACAGGAGCCTATTACCCGAACCCAAACAGTGGTCAGTCATATTTTTTTGATAAAAAAAAGTAGATATTTTATATAATAGCTATTACTGTTTCGGGAGGCGTTAATGAAAATAAAGGGGAGACAGAATGGCTAATTATGAATGCGCAAGGTGCCACAGATATTTTGAGAAAGTAGCATTTGAAGAGGTCTGTCCTGCATGCTTTCCTATTGAAGAGGAAGAGTTTAGAAAAATTAAGGAGTTTTTGACCGAACACCCGGGAGCCAGTTCAAACGAAGTCATGCAACGTATTGGTGTTTCATTAAAATCAATAAAACGCTATCTAAAGGAAGACCGTCTAGAAATTGTCGGAGAGAATAAAGGATTTATTCGTTGTGAATTATGTGGTAAACCGGTAAACAGCGGTTATTTTTGTGATGGATGTTTCAAGGAGGGTATCGCTAAAAAGCAAAGGGAGCGCGGAATAGGTATAAAACCAGCGTATCCGCTATGGGAAGATAAACCCGAGCCAACTACAAAAGGCATACAATATCGCGAAAAAAAAGGCAGCAAAAGGTTGTAGATACAATGTAAATAAACTGAGGTGCACCAATTATGGGAGTACCTCTTTTTTAATATTTAGGTTATTATAATTGTGCTTATGGTATAATAACCTCAACCGTTACCGAAATCGGATGAAGGTCGCTACACTGTTTACAAGGAGCGTAGCGACGAAAGGAAACAGTAGTAGCACCCATGCAAGGCTTGCCTAAGAAGACAAGCGCGAGCGAAGTCTGATTAGTAGCAAGCTACTGCGATTTCGAACGGGTGCCCGAGAGCACTGGTACTCTACATAAACAGGCATTAAAAGAGGTAATCGATAGATGAATACAATAATAATCAATGGAGCAGATGATGAAGCGTTTTTAGATGCCGCAAAAGCATTGCGTGAAGGGAATCTGGTGGCATTCCCCACAGAAACTGTTTACGGCCTTGGGGCGAATGCGCTTAGTACAGATGCAGTAAAAAAAATATATGAGGCAAAAGGCAGACCATCTGATAATCCCCTGATTGTTCATATTTCCGAAGTTTCAGAACTTAATAAATTGGTTATGGAAATACCCGAAGCAGCCCGTTTGCTTATTAAGGCCTTTTGGCCGGGCCCCTTAACAATGGTTTTTAGAAAGTCAAACTTGGTTCCCGATATTATTACAGCAGGTTTAGAAACAGTAGCTGTAAGAATGCCCGATAGCCCGATAGCCCAAAGGCTCATAAAAGAAGCGGGTGTTCCGGTTGCCGCACCAAGCGCTAATCTTTCCGGTCGACCAAGCCCAACAACATATAAACACGTAATGGATGACCTTTACGGGCGTATAGATTATATTATTGATGGCGGTCCCTGTCAGGTAGGGGTAGAATCAACTGTTTTGGATGTAACCACCGACATTCCCATCATATTAAGACCGGGCGGAATAACCTTAGAGATGCTGGAAAGTGTCTTAGGAAAAGTGAATACAGACTCAGTACTGGAAATCAAGGGCAATATTAAGCCCCGATCTCCGGGTATGAAATATCGTCACTATTCGCCAAAAGCAGAGATGGTACTAATAAGCGGTAAAGCGGATGCTGTTGCTGAAAAAATCAATAAGCTTATTAGTGAAAGTAGGAAACAGGGGCTTAGGGTTGGAGTATTAACAAGCATTGAAAATGCGAATAAGTATGATGCAGATGTAATTGTAAAGGCAGGGTCTGTAAAGCATGCTGAGCAGATAGCAGCCGGACTTTACGACTCTCTTAGAACATTTGATGAGGAAAAAGTAGATATTATATATTCAGAAACGTTTGAGGAAAAGGGAATCGGCAGAGCTATTATGAACAGGCTCAAAAAAGCTTCCTCAGGTAAAATTATTGAATTAAAAGGGGACAATTAACATGAAAAAAAGGATTATTTTTGTATGTACGGGCAATACCTGTAGAAGCCCGATGGCTGAAGCTCTTTTTATGGACATAATAAAAGAAAAAGGTATCCAAGAAGCATTTGAAGTATCTTCTGCGGGGGTGTACGCTTTTGATAATGACCCGGCTAGCTATCAGGCAATTGAGGTAATGAAAAAAGAATATGATATTGATATCAAACCCCATAGAGCAAAGGTTCTGGATGGTTCTGACATTGAAAAAGCAGACCTTATTCTTACTATGACAAAGCGTCACAAAAATATGATTGTCGATATTTATCCTGAAGCCTCTACAAAAGTATATGTATTAAAGGAATTTGTCGGGGCAGAAGGGGATGCAGATATTATTGACCCCTTCGGCCTAGATTATGAAGCATATAAAACCTGTGCAAATGAGATTGAACAGCTACTTATAGAGGTTCTGGAAAGAATATAACTAAAATTTTGACAAGGAAGTAATGTTGCTATAAAATCAATTTAGAAAACATAGGAGGCGAGGCGACAGCTATGAAAATTGCATTAGGTAGTGACCATGGAGGATTTGCTTTAAAAGAGAAGATTAAAACTTATCTTATGGAAAAAGGTTATGAAGTAAACGACTTTGGAACATATAGCACCGAATCAGTGGATTATCCCACATTCGCTTTAAAAGCTGCTTTAGCAGTAAGCAAAGGAGAATGTGAAAAAGGTATTGTGATTTGCTCTACCGGCATTGGTATTTCTATTGCAGCCAATAAGGTCAAGGGGGTCAGAGCGGCACTATGCAGCGACCTTCTTTCAGCTAGGTTGACAAGAGAACACAATGATACTAATGTTTTGGCCCTTGGAGCTTTTATTGTTGGAGAAAAACTTGCATATACCATTGTTGATACTTGGTTGGAAACGGAATTTTCAAAAGAAGAAAGACACCAAAGACGTATCGATGGCATTGCAGAAATCGAAAATAAATATCTATAATGTAATATTTTGCCCTAACCCAAGAGGAAGGGGATAGCTAGAACCCGTTATTAAATTTTTACTGGGAGGATAATTATGGATAGTAAAGTTTTTGTCTTTGATCACCCGCTTATTCAGCACAAGATATCGCTGCTCCGCGATAAAAACACAAGCGCTAAAGAATTTCGTGAGTTGGCTTCAGAAATTTCGATGCTGATGGGGTACGAAGTTACTAGGGATGTTCCTCTAAAAGAGGTGGAAATAGAAACCCCGATGGGATTTGCTAAAACAAAGGTAATATCGGGCAAGAAGCTTGCTTTTGTTCCTATCTTAAGAGCAGGTCTAGGTATGGTGGATGGAATGCTGAAATTAGTACCTATGGCCAGAGTCGGGCATATAGGACTATATCGTGATCATGATACTTTAGAGCCAGTAGAATATTATTGCAAGCTGCCACAGGATATCGCAGAACGCGAAGTGGTAATTCTAGATCCTATGCTTGCTACAGCAGGATCGGCTTGTGATGCTGTGAAGTTTATAAAAGCTAGGGGCGGAAAAAACATTAAATTTGTCTGCTTAATTGCCTCAAAGCAAGGCGTGGAAAGACTCAGCAATGAGCATCCGGACGTAGGTATTTATTGTGCAGCAGTAGATGATACGCTAAATGATATAGGATATATAGTTCCAGGTCTGGGAGATGCAGGAGATAGACTTTTCGGGACTAAATAACTTTTATATGCAAGGGGGTTGTTTTATGCGTCCATCATGGGATGAGTATTTCATGAATATAGTTGATTTGGTTAAAACACGTTCGACCTGCCTAAGGAGGCAGGTTGGAGCCCTTATTGTGAAGGACAAACGAATTCTGGCATCGGGCTACAATGGTGCTCCAGTTGGGTGTAAACACTGTGCGGAAGTAGGGTGTGTCCGTGATAAGCTTAACATACCTTCTGGCCAGCGTCACGAGATTTGCAGAGCTACTCATGCCGAGCAAAATGCTATAGCTCAGGCAGCATACTCAGGTACTTGTATTAAGGATTCTGTTATGTATGTAACAACTCAACCTTGTGTGCTTTGTGCAAAGCTTTGTATTAATGCCGGTATTACCAAGATTATTTTCAGAGGCGATTATCCAGACGAGCTTTCAATGGAATTATTGCAGGAAGCCGGAGTCCGCGTATTAAAATATGAGGAACCCGAGTATTAAAGCAGCTTCTTTTTGGCAATAACAGAGGTGTTTAAGTGATAATTATTGAGTTCCATCATTTAGTTGCCTTTGCAGTGGCACTAATTGTAGCTTTTTTTGCTACCCCAATTGCTAGGAAAATTGCTGTAAACATTGGGGCAGTAAATATTCCCAAAGACAACCGCAGGGTTCATAAAAAACCTATGGCTTTAATGGGAGGCCTGGCAATTATTGCAGGCTTTGTTTTAGCTTCTTTATATAGTTTTGCAACTAAAGACGTCAATACTTTTACTGGGTTTCTGATAAAGCCTAAAACTCTGGGAATATTGATTGGCGTTTTCATTATTATTGTTCTTGGTATCGTTGATGACATAAAAGCCCTCAGAGCGAGGATTAAGTTTCCGATTCAGCTTGTTGCAGCCATAATCGTGGTGGCTACAGGAACAAGAATCACTGCTATATCAAAGCCATTTCAAGAGACAGTAGCCTTACATCCAAGTATGATGTACGTACTCGGAGATATATTGGCGTTTGTAATCTCTATAATTTGGATAGTAGGAATGACCAATGCCATTAACCTTATTGACGGGCTGGATGGTTTAGCGGCAGGAGTTTCAGGTATTGCAGCAATAACGCTATATATCGTGGCTGTAATTCGTAGGCAGGACGATATAGCTATAATCTCAGTTTCGCTGGTTGGTGCAATCGCCGGCTTTTTGCCATACAATTTTAATCCGGCCAAAATTTTTATGGGTGATACAGGAGCTACTTTCTTAGGATTTATACTGGCTGTAATTTCAATAGAAGGAACCATGAAGTCGGTTACTGCCTTGGCGGTGGCAATACCTATTCTTGTTCTCGGACTTCCTATTTTTGATACGTTTTTCGCTATATTCAGAAGGATTCTGCACGGAAAGCCAATTGGCGAGGCAGATAGAGGGCATCTCCACCATAGACTGCTGGACATGGGGTTAAGCCATCGCATGGCTGTAATTAGTTTATACATTGTAAGTGGAGCTCTCGGACTTATTTCCATAGCGCTGGTTGATAAAGGGCTTTTGCCTTCCATAATTCTTTTGATTATAATTGTTATGTTTGGAATAGGCGGGGCTAGAAATTTAAAAGAGATTACTGTGATACCTGACGACAAAAGGGTACGCCAAAAAGAAGCAGCGGAAAATTTAGAGCTTGTTGATGCAAAGCTTGAAGCCGCTTCCGGTATGAAGCCCGAGACGAATATAGATGAAAATGAGGGCATTACTTCAACAGTAGAAGACGATACAGAAGAAGATAATGATATAGAAGACGTTATAGTTGAACAAAAGGATATGTAAGAACAACCGCATTGGTATAAATAGAATAGCTGTATAAGACGAGCTAAATAACTAGAGAGAATGAATAAAAAGCCGGAGAAAAAGTATGAGTAAAATTAAAATGATGACCGTGTTCGGGACCCGACCAGAAGCAATTAAAATGGCACCTTTGGTGAAGGAATTAGCAAAGAAGGATGTTATAGAGTCTTTGGTCTGTGTCACAGCCCAACACCGACAAATGCTGGATCAAGTTCTGGATATTTTTAAAATCAAGCCAGACTATGATTTGAATATAATGCAGGACAGGCAGACCCTTATAGATATCACTGCCCGTGCCATTGAAGGTCTTTACGAGGTGTTTCAGAATACAAAACCTGATATGGTTTTAGTGCATGGCGATACTACCACCACTTTTGCAGCTTCCCTTGCTGCTTTTTATGCCAAAGTGAAGGTGGGCCATGTTGAGGCCGGGTTAAGAACTTATGACAAATATTCTCCGTACCCTGAAGAAATGAATAGAAAGCTTACAGGTGCAATTGCCGATCTTCATTTTGCACCGACTATTGCAAACAAAGAGAACCTGCTTAAAGAAAATGTTGATGAAAAGAGTATATTTGTAACAGGAAATACAGTCATTGACGCATTATCATCAACTGTTTTATCAGAATATAAATTTAGCGATCCATTTTTAAATGGTTATAACTTTGACGAAAATAGGGTTATCCTTGTTACGGCCCATAGACGGGAAAATATAGGGCAGCCTTTAAATGATATATGCACAGCCCTTCGAAAGCTTTGCGATGACATACCCGATATTTCGGTTATATATCCTGTACATTTGAATCCTGTTGTGAGGGAGACAGCTAATAGAATCCTCGGTGAACATGAACGCATACATTTAATAGACCCTCTGAATGTCCAAGATATGCATAACCTCATGAATAAATCTACATTAATTATGACCGACTCGGGGGGCTTGCAGGAAGAAGCTCCTTCATTGGGTAAACCCGTATTGGTGCTGAGAAATGAAACCGAGAGGCCCGAAGCTGTAAAGGCGGGAACAGTAAAACTCTTGGGCACAGATTCAGAAATAGTGTACAAAGAAGCACGTCTTCTTTTGGAAGATTCATCAGAGTATCAAAGGATGGCAAAGGCAGTTAACCCTTATGGAGACGGAAAGGCGTCCAAAAGGATTACGGAAGCACTTATGTACTATTTTAAATTATCAGACAAAAAACCGGATGATTTCTTTGCCCGGTGAGTTCAAGGGGAATGGAATGGCAGATTTTCTTACTCACATAATTCTGGCAGATGCCGTGCTTAAGAGAATAGAGAGCCGCAGAATTTTTGAGGGCGTTTCAAAAAAACGCTCTCTTTATCATTTAGGTGCTCAAGGGCCAGATCCGCTATTTTTTTATAGATGTTTTCCTTTTTCGGGTAAAGGGCCGCTTAAAGGCCTCGGGCATAATATGCACACAAAAAGAACAGGTGCTTTTTTATTAAGAGGCTTCGAAAAACTCCAGAACGTTTCCTATGATAAAAGCTGGATGAATATAGCTATCTATATGTGCGGGTTCATATGTCATTTTACATTGGATAGAATGCTGCATCCCTATGTATCTTGGGCTGAAAGCCAATGGATATGGGGTGTGGATGGAACTCCGCGAACGGTGACACATCAACAATTGGAGATAGCTTTAGATGTTATTAAGTGGAAGGAAATAAAGGGAAGGCCTGCATATAAGGAAAGAACCAGAAAACTGGTGGACATCGGGAAAAAGTGGCCCATAGGAGTAGATCTTTTTTTAAAAGAAGCACTTTCTGATATTTATGGAATAGATGTGGAAAAAAAAGAAATAGACAAGATGTTGGGGGATTTTTACCGGGGGCATGATTTGCTTTATGACCCAAATGGTTGGAAGAAGGCTATAATATACTGGTTGGACAGTTTTACCGGAGGGGGAATAAAACCGCCAAAAATTCCATACCCTGTTACCTGTGACGATACTATTGATTGGCTGAACAGCAAAAGAAGGACATGGGTAAATCCTTTTGTTGAAGGTGAGTCCCACCAAACCTCGGTTGATGATATCCTTGTGAATGCGGCAGACACTGCGGCAATGCACATAAATACCTTGTTTACAAGAATTTTTAAAGGTGAAGGTATTGACGACCTTTTCCCGGATTTAAGCTACACCACAGGTATAGATTGCGAATACCGTTGAGGAAGCAACCAAACGCAGCCACGCCACTTAGTTAGGGTGACATAAGTCAATACTAAACGTTTATATACAATGAAAAGGAGATTTTACCTATGAACGACTATATAGCAAAGGCAATAGCACTAAATGGGCAAATAGTGATTTATGCGGCTGTTACAAAAAATACAGTTGAAGAGGCTCGCATCCTGCATGAAATGAATCCTACCCCAACTGTCGCCCTTGGAAGGGTTCTGACAGGAGCTGCTCTTATGAGCCAAACTTTAAAGGCTGTCAATCAAACAATAACTATACAGATTAAAGGCGATGGCCCCATTGGAGGAATAATTGCGGTCACAGACTGGAAAGCGGGAGTAAGGGGATATGTGCACAACCCTAACTTTGATGTACCATTAAACGATGACGGGAAATTTGATATAAAGAAAGCGGTTGGGGCAGGGTATCTCAATGTCATCAAGGATCTAGGCATGAAAGAGCCCTATATTGGTTATGTCGATTTAGTTTCAGGAGAAATTGCAGAGGACCTGACCTATTACTATGCATTTTCAGAACAGACACCAACAGTGATGAATCTGGGTGTTTTAATAGGGGCGGGAGGAAAGGTTCTCACTGCAGGAGGCTTTTTTATTCAGCTTCTTCCAGGTGCTTCTGATGAAGCTATCGACATAGTTGAAAAAGGTATATCTGACCTCAAGCCTGTTACCACTCTACTAAACGAAGGGAAAACCCCTGAAGACATCATAAGGCTTATTTTCCCCGAAGATCAGCTGGAGATGTTTGAGACTTGCCCTGTAAACTATAAATGCACTTGTTCAAGGGACCGCATGAAAAGAAATCTAATTAGTATTGGGAAAAAGGATCTTACAGAAATCGCAGAAGATGAAAATGGAGCAGAGCTTACATGCCATTTCTGCAACAAAAAGTATCATTTCAACAAAACCGAACTTCAAGAATTAATAAGCTAAATAGATACACAGGGGACGGTCTTAGACAACAGAACCGTCCC
>JAAYNX010000111.1 GCA_012520615.1 Clostridiaceae bacterium
AAAGGCGCTTGTTAGAGGGTGCGTCTTAGGGGTTTATAATCCCGGAAAAGTATCGGCATAGTTGGTTATTACCGGCTATGCAGAATACCATCGATGAAACCTAGATTCTCGCACCAAAGAAAGATACGGTGAGGAAGGTTTTAGCTATACCCTTGATTAGCGCCGCTTGCTATGATAAAATGTTATAACAAACCTACACGAAGTAGGTTAAAGAACGCAGACGCGTTCCGGCTTTCGAGCTATGTGCAGTAATCTGTGTTGAATGTATGCTATTGAAGGCATACGGTTTTTCTGAAGAAGAACCGTATGCCTTTTTTGTCGTTTATGAGCAGGATTAATGGCATATTCGGTATGATTGCTGCGCAAGATTAATAATTATTACAACAGATGTGCGAAAACTGTTTAAACGCAGTTTTTAATATTCTATAGTGCAATTGAATTTAAGCGGCGTAGCTGCAACTAACAGCCGCTATGCTTGCTAAAACAATGCTCAAGAGAATATTCGCACAGTCTCACAAGGAGGATTTTTTATGGCATGTTTACTTGTACCTGTTGCAGAGGCCGTTTTGACGACCGTTATCACAAAAGCAGCAAAATCTAAAGAAAGTGAATTGGCAGCTTTGAAGGTTACTAGCGATAAAGGCTGCTTCGAGATGGAGAGCAGAATACCGTTTTCCAGAAAGCTGAAATGGCTCACTAATATTCTTTGGGGTGGTTCTGCCCTGCTCGCCTTTGAGCATGTCTGGCACGGCGAGATAGTACCGTGGTTCCCATTCCTCACAGCGGCATCAGATCCAGCAGAGGCGGCATTGATGCTCTCCGAGATGGCGACTGTCGGTGTGTCAATGGCCGTGCTCATAACCGCGGTTTGGGGCGGTATGCTGCTAGTAGCGAATGGGATGGAGAAGAAGACTCTCCAAACGCAACCCGCTTCAAAATAAGGAGGGCTGTACATGACTCTGCTTACCACCGTTTTTGCGGCGATTATTTGCACCGTTATCTGGTATAAAAACGCTCCCGATAGCGAAATGAAGGTCGGCATTCTCTGCTGGATGTATTGGGGCGCTTCGCTGATGTGGCTGGTGGACGCGATTTTCGAGTACGCTGAGCTTCAAGCCGAATATTTCACTCCCACACCGGTTGATATGCTCAATGATTTTTATCTGGGGCTATCCGTTGTTGCTCTGGGGCTGATTATCTGGCTTGTGATTCTACTTATCAAAGACCCCAAGGGCGTAATCAAGTCAGCGTTGTTCAAGAATAAATAAAACTAAACAAAGGGGAGGCCCTGCTTTTACCTTGCGGGGCCGCTCTGTTTAAAAACGAATTTAACCGTGACAAAGGTCACATTATCTTATATGAGGTGCAACATGGAGCTAAACCATTATTTCAAACTACATCCTCATGTCGCAATAGCCTTTTCGGGAGGGGTTGATTCTGCATACCTGTTGTATGCGGCAACCAAATTTGCGGAAAAGGTTCATGCATATTATGTTAAATCAGCTTTTCAGCCGCAGTTTGAGCTAGACGAGGCAAAACGTATGGCAAAACAGCTTCGCGTGGATATGACTGTTATTGAAGTTGATGTGCTGCAATGCTCTGAAGTTACCGCAAACCCGGCAGACCGTTGTTATTTCTGCAAGAAACACATTTTCACAAATATAGCGGAACAGGCTCACAAGGATGGATACAACACCTTGCTTGACGGAACAAACGCTTCCGACGATGCAGACGATCGTCCGGGCATGAAGGCCCTTAAAGAGTTATCAGTTCTCTCTCCGCTTCGGGAGTGCGGTCTTACAAAAGAGGAAATTCGCCGCCAATCAAAGGAGGCAGGGCTTTTCACATGGGATAAGCCTGCTTATGCCTGCCTTGCCACCAGAATCCCAACGGGAGAACCGATAACAAAGGAAAAGTTGGAATGCACGGAACGTGCGGAGGATTTTTTATTTTCTCTTGGTTTTACAGATTTCCGTGTACGAATGCCCGGAACTGCAGCCAAACTACAAACTCCGGCTTCCCAAATTGAAAAGGTTATAGAAAATAGAACAGCTATCGTACAAGAGCTGAAACGATATTACAGCGCGGTGACGCTTGATTTGGAGGGGCGAAATGAATAATTCTGTGAAGGATATACTTAAAGCTGTACAAAACGGCAGCATATCCGTTGAAGATGCTGCCCTGAAGCTTAAAACCGCACCATTTGAAGATATCCGATTTGCAAAAGTCGACCTGCACCGGGGGTTACGGCAAGGCGTTGCCGAGGTCATATACGGTGCAGGCAAAACACCGGAGCAGATTATCGGTATCGTTGATGTAATGCGCAGAAATGAACAAAGCACCATACTCATTACAAGACTTTCTGCCGAAGCTGTAGATACAATTAAGAATCGCGTAACATATGAACTTGATTACCATGCCGATGCAAAAATCGCCATTATAGGCACAATGCCGAAACCAGACGGCATTGGGAAGATTGTCGTTGCCACAGGAGGCACCAGCGATATTTCTGTAGCCGAGGAAGCGGCGCTTACCGCTGAGGCTCTTGGCAATGAGGTCACGCGGATTTATGACGTGGGAGTCGCAGGATTACACCGGCTGCTTGCCCATTTGGACGAAATTATGAGCGCCAGTGTTTTAATCGCTATCGCAGGAATGGAGGGGGCGCTTGCCAGCGTTATCGGGGGCCTTGCGGACTGTCCGGTTATCGCAGTGCCTACAAGCGTCGGCTACGGGGCATCCTTCGGCGGAATATCAGCGCTGCTGTCTATGCTCAATTCCTGTGCAAGCGGTGTGTCTGTGGTCAATATAGACAATGGCTTCGGAGCTGGGTATATGGCAAGCATGATTAATCATATGGAGGCAAAGGTGAAATGAAAACACTGTATTTTGATTGCAGCATGGGTGCTGCGGGAGATATGCTGACAGCAGCCTTGCTGGAACTTCTGCCCGATCAGGAGGCTTTCCTTGCCGAACTGAACGGTCTAGGTATTCCGGGCGTTAAAATAAAAAAAGAAATATCTACAAAATGCGGCATCAGCGGCTCACATATCATCGTAACTGTTGGCGGCGAAGAGGAAGAAGCCGGGGGTTTACACGGGCATGAACACCATCACGGCCATAAACATGAACATGAGCGCGAACACATCCACGAACACATCCATGAACATGAGCGCGAACACACCCACGAACACATCCATGACCATGAACATGAGCACACGCAGAATGCTATGTATGCGCATCATCATAGCGGTATGCATGAAATTGAGCATATAATAAAGAAACTGAAACTTTCGCCCAAGGTAAAAGCGGATGTTTTGGCAGTCTATGCACTTATCGCCGAGGCGGAAAGCCATGCCCATGGCGTTCCCGTTACCGATATCCACTTCCATGAAGTCGGCACAATGGATGCCATTGCTGACATTACGGCTGTCTGTCTGCTTATGGATAAGATCGCTCCGCAGCAGGTCATCGTTTCACCTGTTCATGTGGGAAGCGGTCATATACGTTGCGCTCACGGCATTCTTCCGATTCCCGCACCGGCCACAGCATATATACTGCGCGATGTACCTATTTATAGCGGTGGAATAAAAGGAGAGCTCTGCACGCCCACCGGCGCTGCATTGCTGAAGTATTTTGCAACATCCTTCGGTGATATGCCTGCTATAAAGACAAAAAATATCGGCTATGGCATGGGCAAGAAAGATTTTGAAGCGGCAAACTGTGTTCGGGTTTTCCTTGGTGAAACAGCAGATAATTGTGACCGGATACTTGAGCTCAACTGCAATGTAGACGATATGACCGCAGAGGAAATCAGCTTTGCCATGGACAGGCTCTTTGACGCCGGGGCACTTGATGTATTTACCGTGCATGTTGGCATGAAAAAATCCCGTCCGGGAACGCTTATTTGCATACTGTGTCGTGAGCGGGATAAGGAAACTGTCCTAAGAGCTGTATTTAAGTACACTACAACTATCGGAATTCGGGAAGTCGTTTGCAATCGATATGTGCTGGAACGCAGTATAGCGACCATACAAACACCATACGGTGAAGTGCGGCGCAAGGATTCCTTTGGATACGGTGTGAGTCGCTCCAAGTACGAGTATGACGATCTTTCAGGAATTGCAAAGAAAAAAGGCGTCAGCATTGCGGAAGCAATTCGGCTGATCGAGGATCAGTAATATTTATTCAAGGCTTTTGTAGAAAGTTATTTGATCTCCCATATTCAAAAATGCCGAGGCGTGTAATGAGGATGGGAACTCTAAAACCTTGGTGGCTTCTCGGACAGACGGTACCACTGAAAAAGGCTTAATAAATCTTTTTATTGCCACGATGGTATTATGCTCATCCAAAAAAATTGCATCCAAATTATATCTCATAAAAAATGTATGAATCGAGTTGCAAGGAGAAAGCAAAAGCCCGTAATTTCCTTCTTGCTAACCCATTAAGCCCCAAAATCTACTACTAAAAGTCTTAGCAATATAAATTGGTATATCCTTACCTGTTTGTGTTAAATAGTGTAGTAAGCTAGAATTTTTCACACAATCACCCAAAATTATCATAACTTTTTTTGAACCTTAGTGAAATAGGACATTTGCCCTAAAACCGATAGGACAGGCGAGCTATTTTAACTTAGTACTTATTTACGCTTCTAATAAAACCTTATAATATTTTTATAAGCCAAGCAAAAAGTTAATGCAAACTGACGAATAACTAAAAACAACTTTTAATTTTGGGATTCCTATTGTATAATATGAGTGCCTATTATTTGATGGTTATTAAAAAATAATATATAATTAATACATGGCTATGCTTGGTAAGAGCCAGGAGGAAATACAATTATGATATCAAAGGAAGTTACAATCTTCAGCAAAACAGGTCTTGAATCAAAAATGGCGGCACGATTAATACAAAAGGCTTCAAGCTATGAAGCAAACATTTGGATTCAAAAAGGTGAACGCAAAGCTAACGCCAAAAGTTTACTTGGGCTTTTGTCATTAGGAATCAGTCCCGGAGATAATATTACGATTATTACCGAAGGCAGGGATGAGTCAACAGCATTGAGCGAACTCGAAACCTTTGCTAATAACGGGATGGTGGATTAGTATTAGTCTATATCACAGCCGGCTTACAGCCGGCTTTTTTTTTCAATAATAATGTATATTTTTTAGAAGCTCTTAGGCTTTAAGGAGTTGAGAAAAATGGCTTCAGTAGAGGAAACATTGAAGAATCTTCCCGAATTACCGGGAGTTTATATAATGCGTGACATTGAAGATACAATAATATATGTCGGCAAGGCAAAAATACTAAAAAATCGGGTAAAGTCATATTTTCAGCACCGAGAGGATAGGGATTCAAAAACCTCAATGCTGGTATCAAATGTTGAATCCCTTGAGTATATTGTTACCAATACCGAGGAAGAGGCTTTAATACTTGAGAACACTCTGATTAAAAGGCATAAACCAAAGTATAATATTCTTTTAAAGGATGACAAAACCTATCCTCATATTAAAATCACGGTTCAAGATGAATTTCCCAGAGTTGAGATAACACGCAGGGTTGAAAAAGACGGTGCAAAGTATTTTGGTACTTTTGTTAAAATGTCAGCGGTTAAGGATTCCATAGAGGTATTAAGAAGACTATTTCCTATAAGGACATGTAAGAGAAATATAACAAATGAAAAAAAGCAAAGGCCGTGCCTTTACTATCACATCGGCTTGTGCTCTGCTCCCTGTTCCGGGAATGTATCCCGTGACGAGTATGGGGAAATTGTTAAAAATGCTGTGGCATTTTTAGACGGACGGCATGATGATGTAATTAATATGCTTGAAAGTGAAATGCACAGGCTATCTGAACAAATGAAATTTGAAAAGGCAGCCGTTATAAGAGATAGAATTAATAGTATTAAAGAGTTATATAAAAAGCAGTCTGTTTACTCAACAAAAATGGAGGAGCGGGATGTTATCGCCCTATATGCCGACAACTGGCATTACGCTGCAAGTGTGCTTGCAATAAGGAGTGGCAGGCTTATCGGTAAAAGGGCCTATGTTCTTGAAGGTATGGGCGCAGCACCTCCAAGCGAGGCGATTGTGTCATTTATTATTCAATATTACGAAGCAAATCCTGAGATTCCAAAGGAAATAGCACTTCAATTTGAACCGGAATCAAAGGATGCTTTAGTTGAATTGCTTTCAAAAAAACGTGGTAATAAAGTTCGTCTTATTGTTCCACAAAGAGGGGTCAAGGCAGAGCTTATAAATATGGCAGAGCAGAATGCAAAGGAAGAATTGGAACTATACCAAAGAAATGTCTTGGCCACGCAAGCTAAATCCATAGAGGTGATAAAAAAACTTCAGGAAACCCTTAAATTAAAAAAAATGCCAAGGACGATAGAAGCATACGATATATCAAATACGGGAAACACAGAAATAGTGGCTTCCATGGTAGTTTTTCGTGATGGACAGGCTGACAACCAAAGCTACCGTCGATTTAAAATGAAGGTAATAACAGAACAAAACGATTACGGTAGTATGCAGGAAACCTTGTTGCGACGATTTAACCGATATCTTTCTGGAGCGAAAGACAAAGCTTTTGGCGATTTACCCGACCTTATACTGGTAGATGGCGGGGCTCAGCATGTAAGTGTGGCTAAAGAGGTATTGACCGATTTAGGCATAACTGTTCCTGTCTGGGGTATGGCTAAGGATGACAGACACAGGTCCCATCGTTTGGTAAATGGGGTTACCGGTATTGAGCTAAGTAAAGACAACGATATACTTCGATTTGTGGCATCTATTCAAAATGAAGCCCATCGATATGCACTCCAATACAATAAAAATCTTAGAAAAAAGCGCATAGAAAAATCAGTGCTGGACGAGCTTGAAGGAGTTGGGCCTGTTCGAAAAAAAGAACTTTTAAAAACGTTTGGCTCGGTTAAAAAGCTAAAAGAAGCCAGCGTGGAAGAAATTGCAAAGGTTAAGGGTATTGGTATCCAACTGGCAGAAAAAATAAAAACCCAGCTAAGCTAGGAGGAAGGCAGACTGCGCGAAAACTATCAATAGTATTAAATCTATGCAAGTATAGCGGCTGTAGCTTGCATGCTAAAACGGTTTTCGTACAGTCTGACTAACGCTTCTAAGCACTTTCTGCGTCTGAGATCTAACATCTACATCTAATTTCTAACTTCCAGATGGAATGAAACCTTCGGTTTTGTCAATAATAGGAGTTGATTAAATCATAGGAGGTTTATAATGGATAAATTCACACGCGTTATAAGAACAGATATGGCTGATGAGTCAAGGGTTGTCGGAGCCGGCACACAGGCCAGAACCGAGACCAGTGGCCTTGGTGAAGGAATTAGAATAGAAAAAGATGGTGATGGAGATGTGGCAATTACCAGAGTTCATGTGGACACACAAGAGGGAGAGCAAAAGGTAGGAAAACCAATTGGAAGTTATATAACGATGGATATACCCAAGGTGCATGAAAAGAGCAGGGATCTTTATGAGAAATCCTGCAGAATGCTGGCAAGGGAGTTGGAGCGCCTTATTCATTTGAATAAAAATGAAACTGTCTTAATTGTGGGGCTTGGCAATTGGAATGTAACGGCTGACGCTCTTGGCCCAAAAGTGGCACAGTCTGTTCTGGTAACAAGGCACATATATGAGTATCTTCCGAAAGAGGTTGATGAAACGGAACGACCGGTCTGTGCCATATCCCCCGGCGTACTCGGTATAACCGGGATAGAAACAGGTCATATCATCAAAGGAATAGTCGATAATGTAAAACCTTCGCTGGTGATTGCGGTAGATGCGCTAGCCTCTAGAAGTATGAGCAGAGTCAACTCATCAATACAATTGGCGAATACGGGGATTGCCCCTGGATCCGGTGTCGGCAATAAAAGATTGGCGCTTAACAAAGAATCCCTTGGGGTGCCGGTTATAGCAATTGGCATACCTACTGTGGTAGATGCAGCGACTATGGCAAGCGATGTCCTTGACCTTGTAATGGATAATATGATGGAGCAGGCGGGCCAAGGCAGTGAGTTCTACAAGATGCTGATGGGAATTGACAGGGACGAAAAGTATCGTATGATAATTGAACTTCTTGAACCCTATTCGGGAAATCTTGTTGTGACGCCCAAAGATACCGATGATATAGTTGATTATTTGTCAAAGCTTGTTGCTAACGGTATTAATATGGCTTTACATGAAAACATTGGTCCAGACGACGTAGATAGGTTTATTCAGTAGGCATCATTTGTAAGAGAGTTGCTGTTGTTCGATTTCCACTATTATTTGAGTGCAAGTTAGTGTATTATATGTAATACAGTAATTAATGGAGTGGTTGACTGATGAAATATTCTTCTTTGAAATTCACAAAGGGCAAACCTCGTTACAGAATAAAGAATATAGCACGGTTTGCATCTGTTCTTTTGGTGTTTTTGCTCACGTTAACAGCCGTATTTATTATTCTCGCAAAAATCAGGGGTAATGACAACGGCGAATACGGTTTAAAACCCACCGAGACAATAGATGTGTCTACTCCAACCCCGGAGCCTACCCCGACTCCATATCCAGTACCTGAAGGAAAAACCATGGAACCGTTTTTTGTAATGCTTGACCCCGGTCATGGAGATGTAGATTCAGGAACATTTTCACCCTATATCGATGGCCTTTATGAAAAGGATATTGTCCTTGATATCGCTAAAAAAACTGAAGTGCTCCTCATCGAAAGAGGAATCAATGTTATGCTTACCAGAGAAGATGATATGCGTATAGTAGATCATAACGATAAAGATTTAGTTGCACGTTGGAACTATGCAAATGAGCAGAAAGCCTCTCTATTTGTCAGTATCCATGTTAATGCATATGACTTGAAGTACAAGGGAGCGGCAAGTGTAAAAGGTATGGAACTCTATTACTTTGAAGATAAGCATGAGGTTTATTCTGACTTTACACAACAGCGTTTTGCTGAGATTATGAGGGATTCGATTACAAAAGCTAATGGTATCGAATTCAGATTTATGAAAGGCGATTTGAGGCTTGCGGTGGTAAGGAATACCACTATGCCGGCTGTTTTGATTGAAACTGCGTATATAACAAATAAAGAGGAAAATGACAAATTAAATTCACAGGAATTCAGGAATAAGACGGCTAAAGGAATTGCAGATGGAATTGAGACTGCAATGGCTGAAATCGGCGTTTTTGAGCATAACGGGGAAATGTACGTATTTAAGGAAATCGGAGAGTGACATTTACATGGATATCGAAAAAAGAATATCAGAACTACGTGAGTTTTTGAATTACCATAACCATAAGTACTATGTAGAGGATAACCCGGAGATACAGGACTACGAATATGATAAGTATTACCACGAACTTGTGGAGTTAGAAGAGAAATACCCTCATCTTATCACTATGGATTCACCTACTCAAAGGGTAGGTGGGCAAGCTGAGAATGCCTTTACGAAGGTTATCCATGAAGTTAAGATGGAAAGTCTTTCTGATGTTTTTTCCATAGAAGAGCTTTACGCCTTTGATCGCCGTGTGAGAGATGCTTTAGGAAACGATTATGTTGAATATATTGTTGAGAAGAAAATAGACGGTCTTTCGGTATCCCTAGAATATGAAAATGGCTTGTTTAAAAGAGGATCTACCCGCGGTGACGGGGTTATCGGAGAAGATGTTACCAATAATCTAAAAACAATTAGATCTATCCCCATGAAGCTTTCTATACCAGAAGGAGTATCCTTACCCTATCTTGAAGTGCGGGGTGAGGTTTTTATGGCGAAAAAAGATTTCCTCGTATTAAATGAAAGACAGGAAGCGATGGAGCAAAAACTTTTTGCTAATCCCAGAAATGCGGCTGCAGGCTCATTAAGGCAATTGGAACCTTCTGTTACAGCCTCAAGGAAGTTAGACATATACGTTTTTAACATACAAAGAGCTGATGGAATAAATTTTGCAACCCATTCCGAAGCTTTATACTTCCTGAAAAAACTTGGGTTCAAAATCAGTCCGGATTTTAAAGTATGCAACACCATTGAAGAAGTGATAACCGAAGTACATACAGTCGGGGAAGAAAGAGGAAACTTTTCTTTTGAAACAGATGGTGCTGTAGTTAAAATCAATAGTTTAGCAGAAAGGGAGATACTGGGGTCAACCAGCAAAGCTCCCAGATGGGCTGTTGCATATAAGTACCCACCAGAGGAGAAAAAGACTCGTTTGAAGGATATAGTAATTCAGGTTGGACGTACAGGGGCCTTAACTCCTAATGCTGTATTAGAACCTGTTAGACTTGCAGGTACAACTGTTTCCAGAGCTACCCTTCACAATGAAGACTATATAAAAGAAAGAGATATTCGCATAGGCGATCAAGTATGGGTCAGAAAAGCCGGTGAAATTATCCCTGAGATATTAGGCGTGGATTTATCGGCAAGACCCGAAAATACCACTGAGTTTAAAATGCCTGAGAACTGCCCGGTTTGCGGAGCTCCGGCGGTTAGAGAAGAACAGGAGGCAGTTACCCGTTGTACGGGAATTGAATGTCCGGCAAGACTATTCAGAAGCCTATTACACTTTGCCTCCCGTGATGCCATGAACATAGAGGGACTAGGGCCTGCACTTATTGAGATGCTTTTGGAAAAGGGCTTAATTACGGGAATCCCTGATTTATATACACTATATAATAAAAGGGAAGAGCTGACTTCATTAGAGAGAATGGGAGAAAAATCAGTAGAAAACCTGTTGCTTTCCATCGAAAAATCCAAAGAGAATGATTTAAGCAAGCTGTTGTTTGGGCTTGGAGCACGCCATATAGGAAAGAGAGCTGCTCAGCTTGTAGCTGAATATTTTAAAACTATGGATGCAATTATGGCGGCCAGCCGTGAAGATTTACAAAAGGTCGAGGAATTTGGCGAAAAAATGGCAATAAGCTTGGAGAGCTTTTTGAAGCAAGAGCAAACCATACACACCATCAACTTGTTGAAAGAAGCCGGTGTTAATATGGAATCAAAAATACAGGTACAAAAAGCCGGAGTATTTGCCGGGCTTACTTTTGTACTTACAGGAACATTGCCCACGTACTCACGAGCAGAAGCTACTGGGCTTATTGAAGAAAGAGGCGGAAAGGTCTCGGGTAGTGTATCTAAGAAAACATCCTATGTTTTGGCAGGAGAGGAAGCAGGAAGTAAACTTGACAAGGCAGTACAACTTGGGGTTAAAATTATAGATGAGGGTACATTTATTAAGATGTGCGATGGCTAACTCTTAAGCTGGGCCCCAGAAATTTCGATATTATTAGAGAGACTAATGATAAAAACTGGGGGACTGGAGGCTGTATGGCATGGTAACTAAAAAGATGCTATTACCCATTGAATTGGTAAATCCGGGTATGAAAACAGCAGAGGTCGTGTTTAACAAGCAAGGAAATGTAATGTTGTGGGACGGAGTTGCATTGGATGGTAATACAATTCAACGCCTTAAAAATGTAGGAGTTGATGAAATATACGTCCAGCTTGATGAACCGCAGGAAATGAGCGGGTTTGATTATAGCCAAGATTCCCCGGAGCATTTCAAAATCGAGTATGAACATGATCTTAATTCCACAAAGCAATTGTTCCAAGCTATATCATCCGGTAGGAACATTGATGTGGAGGCCGCCAATACCATAGTAGGCTCAATTGTACATAAGTCCGAGAGCAACCGCAATATTATCGATACCATAACACAAGTTAGAAGCATAGATGAATATACGTATTACCATAGTGTTAATGTTTCTTTGCTCAGTATGATTATTGGGAAATGGCTGAGACTGGACGAATACCACATTAGAAATTTGACTCAGGCTGCACTGCTTCATGACGTAGGAAAGACAAGAATACCGTTGCAAATACTTAATAAGCCCGGCAAACTTACAGAGAGTGAATTTAATGAAATGAAAAGGCACTCTGAGTATGGATATAGTATTGTCAAAAATTCAGCCGAGATTTCTCCGGAAGTAGCCAAGGCAATCCTTACGCACCATGAGAAAGAAGATGGAAGCGGTTATCCTATGGGAATTACGGGAAATAAAATAAATCTGTACTCTAAAATTATTACAGTGGCAGACATATTTGATGCAATGACAGCCAACCGCTCATATAAAAGTAAAGATACACCCTTTAAGGTATTCGAATTGATGCAGCATGGAAGTTTTGGAATACTGGACCCCATAGTATTAAAAGTATTTTTAGATAACATAACTACCTATTATATTGGCTCCAAAGTATTGCTTAATACAGGAGAGCAGGGAAATGTAGTATTTATGAATAAATCTAACCTATCCCGCCCCGTAGTACAAGTCGACGATAGGTACATTGACACCTCGGTATCAAAAATAGTGAGGATTAAAGAATTCCTCTGATCATAAGAGAAAGGCAGGATTTAAATGAGTAAAGGCCATAGTGCCATGATATTTATATTGTTTGTTATGTTTGGAATGCTAATAAATCTCCAAGTCAAAGGTGTTATTATGGAAGAGCCTCAGACTGGAGTATCGGCTAAGGAACTTGCAGCACAACTTGAAATGGAGATTAATGAGAATAAAAAGCTTATGGAGCAATTGTCAGCCATAGAAGCTGAGCGTGATGTGCTCTGGAAAAACATAGGGAATAATTTAAACAACCAAGAGATAAATGAATTACTAAAACAGAGAGATTATGAGTATCTCAGGGCAGGGCTGGTTTCCGTTACGGGAGACGGAGTAGTAATCACAATGGAAGATGCGCCTGCAAAGGGTGATCTCGACATAGAAGAATATATTATACATGATAGAAATGTAAATGACATATTAGATGAGTTGAAGGCAAACGGTGCCCAAGCAATTTCGGTAAACGGTGAGAGAGTAGTACTAAACACAAAACCAGTTTGCGCAGGCCCAACAATTATAGTCAATGAAAGCAGGTATCCACCTCCATATGTAATAAAGGCAATCGGGGATCCGGATATTCTATATGATGCAATCGAAAGTATGACGCAGGTTGCTTTTATGCGGTTGGTTAATATTCGCATTGATGTTGAAAAGCAGGAGGATATTACTATTAACAGATATCGGATGTATAGTCCATTGGAAAACTCACTAGACGGTTTGGAGGTGGTTAAATAGTGAAAACTTTTAAGACGATATCCCTTACAGCCGTATGTCTTATTTTAGGTATTATTATGGCTTGGCAGTATCGAAGTGTGAAGCTGAACCAAGTTTTAGCCCAATATGAGAAGAAAAGCGTAAACGAGATAATAGATGAGCTTTTAATAGAAAAAAATAATAACGAAAACTTAAAGCAGCGGCTTCAGGAACTCCAGAAAGAAGTTGATACTCTCAAAGCAGGTGAAACAGGCGTAAAAGAAAACGTGGAAGCTCTGGAGCAATCTGTACTGATAGCCCGCATGAAGGCGGGGTTGGAAACAGTCAAGGGGTCGGGCTTGATAATTACAATAGAGGCAAGCGGGCTCAAATCAGTGGAAGACCGTCATATTGAGGAACTGATTAACGAGCTTAAAGCCAGTGATGTTCAGGCTATTTCTGTAAATGATGAAAGAGTTGTTGCAATGAGTGAGATAAGAAAAGCCGGAAACTATATCATGGTAAACGGGAACCAACTTGTTCCGCCTTACACAATAAAGGCTATAGGAAATGCGGATAATATGGAAAGGTCCCTGAAGCTTTTAGGCGGTGTTCTGGAGAAGTATCAATACTATGAGTTTAAAACAAGTTTAAAAAAAGAGGAGAATATTGTTATTCCTGCAGTTCGGGAGGAATATATAAAGATTGATAAGCTTACACCAGTAGTACAGTAGAGATTCACCAGACTGCTTTTGTACACTTTAGTAATTTTAGCCTGTCCGTGCGGAATATAATGTTGTTAGGAGATAAGAGTCATTCATTAGTAATGGCTCTTTTTTATTTCGGTGGTGTAAAGTGGAAAAGATCTATAAATATTTTAGTTTTACTATTCTGGGAATATTGGCTGTAATAACGGTATACATGCTTATTATCCCTGAAATACCTGCTATTTCGGCATTGACCTATTCGGAGGAATTAACGGGGTCTTTGTCTGAAGGGGATGCCGGCATTGAAGAAAATCACCAATTTTATGCATCGGGAGTTAATGACAAGTACAATGGCCTAAAAAGCTGGGGAATTGCCAGAGGCAAGAATGGTGAACTTCCCAGGGCAGATCCCGGAGCCCCTGAAATACTTTCAAAATATAATTCCATATATTTGGGGGACACGGAAAAAAAGACTATATATCTGACTTTTGATGAGGGTTATGAAAATGGGTATACCGCTAAAATTTTAGATGTACTCTTTGAAAACAAGGTTAAGGCAATATTCTTTATTACCGGACCATATTTGGATAAGGAAGACGAGCTGGTTCGCCGGATGCTGGATGAGGGGCATGCAGTTGGGAATCACACCATTAACCACAAAAGCCTGCCTATGTTGGATAATAAGGAGATTGAAGAAGAAGTTGTAGGATTGGATAGACGTTTTTATCAGAAGTATGGAAAAAATATGATTTTCTTAAGGCCACCAAAAGGGGAGTATAGTGAAAGATCCCTTGAAGTAACATCAAAATTGGGATACGTCAATGTTTTCTGGAGCTTTGCTTATGATGATTGGGCTGTAGACCGCCAAAGAGGATCGAAATATGCATTTGAAAAGGTAACACAGAATCTTCACAATGGTGAAATAATGCTCCTTCACGCAGTCTCCAAAGACAATTGCGAGGCACTTAACTCAATTATTGAACATGTAAGATCTGTCGGATACGAATTCGGAGATGTATTTGACCTTGAAAAGCTTGCAAGAGGTGAGGGTTGATGAAAAGAGGTATTTATAGATTGAAAGGAGCTAAAAAGGATAAAAAGGAGCCTGGGGAAAGCCTAGGCGAGAGACTTGCGCGGCTGTTTGAAATACCGGGAGATGTTTACGGCAATCGCCCCAAGGTCACTGCTATTGGCAGAGGCGAGGTCCTGGTTGAAAATTTCAGAGGGATAATGGATTTTCAAAACGGTATTATAAGAATTAATACAAATAACGGAATAATAAAAGTTACTGGAGACGACCTGACTATAAGAGAGATAACCAATGAAGAAATCATTATAGGAGGTAAGATTTCAAATATTGATTATGATGCCTAAAAGAGAGTTGGTTAGATTATGTTTCTTGTTCATTTATGGAATTATATTAGGGGATATGTTATCATAATAGTTACTGGCAAAAGTGTAGAGCGCTTTATAAACATTTGTTCAAAGCGCCAGATTCTTTTGTGGGATATAGTTAGAGTTGATGCAGAATCAGCCACTATGAAGGCAAGCCTTCGGGGATTTCGGCTAATGAGGCCGGCGGCAAAAAAATCCGGATGCAGAGTCCATATAAAAGAAAAGTGCGGGTTGCCATTTTTTCTGTATCGCTTTAAAAGAAGAAAAGGATTCAAGCTGGGGTTACTCATTTTTGCAGCCTTGTTAATACTTTCCGCATCTATTATCTGGGACATTGAGATAATTGGTTGTAAGCCGGAAATGATTCCACAGGTTATGAATGTCTTAAATGTGGATAATATAGGGAGAGGAAGCTTTAAAATGAGGCTGAATCCGAAAAATATAGCAACCAAACTGGCTCTGAACATTGACGGAATAGCCTGGGCAGGAGTGGAAATTAAGGGTGTCAAACTTTTTATAACAATTAAGGATAGCATAGACGCCCCGGTTTTGATAAAAAATAATGAATCATTTAATATTGTTGCCGAAAGAGATGGCTTAATTAAAAGCATGGAAATATATGCAGGCAATCCACTGGCTAAAGAAGGGGAAACCGTAAAAAAGGGGCAAGTACTCGTATCAGGCAGGCTTGAAAGTAAAAATCCGGAATTCGGTTCACGTGACATACATGCCCTAGGAAAGATTATTGCAAGAACATGGTACGAGAATTCGCAGCCTGTTTCTATGGTACACACCAA
Organism: Clostridiaceae bacterium; assembly: GCA_012520615.1. Lineage (GTDB taxonomy): Bacteria > Bacillota > Clostridia > DSM-8532 > DSM-8532 > DTU059. Next base: position 16,004 of record JAAYNX010000111.1, read on the forward strand.
GAGGCTGAAAACAGGAGAGATTCATGAAACCGTTTATTTAAGATTTCTAGACAGCAGGCTTAAGATATCCGGGGGAGATGTGCCCTATGAAATGTTTGAGACTGTTACTGTTGAAAAGCCTATTACAGGCCCGTTCGGGCTGAAACTGCCTGTTGGGTTGACTGTTGAAAAAAACTCTGAAATAATTGAAAAACAAGTGGATCTGACATTGGAGGAAGCTCTGGCAGTAACCACAGAAACCATAAAAAATGATTTAATGAAGATGCTTCCTAAGGATTGCCGTATTGTTGACGAGATAGTTAAACAATATAATGGAGATAATGATAAAGTATATATACAAGTAGTTTTTGAATGCGAGGAAGATATAGCAGGTCTTGTGCCTGTATTACAGTGAAAACTTAATTGAGAGAAAGGCAGAAAAAGCTTTGGATACTGTTGTTGAAAGGCATGTAGAATTACCTGAACCGAGTTTGGCACTAAACCTGTTCGGTGCAAATGATAAAAATATAAAAATGATTGAAGATAGATTGGATGTTAAAATCACGGCCAGAAACGATGAGTTGCATATAGCTGGTTTCGAGAGCCGTGCAGATATTGCCGCTGATATCCTGAAAAAGCTGATGGAAATAGCTAAAAGTGGAGACAGCATTACAGAACAAAATGTCCGCTATCTTCTAGAACTTACTGAAGAAGAGCGGATTATCGATAATAATATATTATTGGATCAGATATGTGTAACATACAGGGGAAAGCCCATCAAGTCAAAAACTCTAGGACAGAAGAAATATGTAGAGGCTATGCGTAAAAGTCCTATCGTTTTTGGGGTAGGGCCTGCCGGCACTGGTAAAACCTTTCTTGCTGTTGCGCTTGCCGTGATGGCATTCAGAAAAAAGATAGTCAGCCGTATTATTTTGACACGTCCTGCAGTCGAAGCCGGTGAACGGTTGGGATTTCTCCCCGGTGACCTTCAAAACAAGGTAGATCCATATCTACGCCCTTTATATGATGCCCTTTATCAGATAATGGGCCCCGAAACCTATCAGAGCAACCTGGAAAAAGGCATTATTGAGGTTGCTCCTCTTGCGTATATGAGGGGAAGAACTCTTGATGATGCATTTATTATTTTAGATGAGGCACAAAACACGACACCGGAGCAAATGAAAATGTTTCTTACACGAATGGGAATAGGCTCTAGGATGGTTATAACTGGTGATATAACACAGATTGACCTTCCGGGAGGCAAATCCGGCCTTGTTGAGGCCAGAAGAATTCTCAAGAACGTGGATGGGCTGGAATTTGTTTATTTAACGGAACGTGATGTGGTAAGGCACGAGCTTGTCCAACGGATTGTGAAAGCGTATGAATATGACGCGAAAGGTAGGGGCTTGTAATGACAAAAAAGAAAAAGAAAAACAAAGAGATGAAATTTTTTAAGCTGGTAAAAAGCACATCATTTCAAAGACTACTCGTAATTGTTGTTACCTGGCTGATACTGTCGACAGTGGTTGCGTATGAAGCGGCTCCTGTAAAGTATAAATTAGGGAAAGGTGATATCTCTCCATATGACATTCAAGCTCCCAGAGATATTGAGAACTCCATAAGAACAAGGCAGAACGCTGAGGAGAAGGCCTCCAAACTGCCTCCCGTTGTTATAAACATTGACAATGCTAACAATGATATGTTAAATGGGGCATACGAATACTTTGAAGGCCTTAATAAGCTTATTGTTAAAATATACGAAGATAATAAGTATAGAACCCTAGATGAGAAAATTCAAAACTTTGATGAGCAAGGAGCATATGAGGTTCTTTATGATTTAAAAGAGCCGGCATTAGCTCTATTAATCGCAGACCAGGGAGGAGAAAACTTTCAAACTCTTAAAAGTATAGTTATAAAAGAAATTATTCCCGAATTAACCAAGAAGAATTTGATGGAAGATAACCTAGCTATTGAGATAGCAAGAGGCCTTGAGACTATAAGGGAAGGCAGCGCAATCGAGCCTTTGAAACCAATAGCTGTAGATGTTCTGCAAAAGGTAATCAAGCCCAACAGCCGTCTTGACGAAGAAGCCACAAATGCGAAGAGAGAAGCCTATATCGAAAGCTACATTAAAGAAAATCCCGTTATTATTTATAAAGACGAGCGGATAATAAGTAAAGATGATGTGGTAACAGAGGATAAGTATGAGGTTTTAAAAGAGATTAATTACATAGATAGTGAAGGCAAGCCTGATTACCTGCTTTATATGGCCGTTTTCATTATAATTCTTCTTCTGTTCATAAGTGCTTTTCTATATTTGAGAAATTTCCACCCGAAGGTGTACTATGACCGTAATTCCATATTTCTGATTTGCGTATCCATACTTATTACCAGTTTTTTTGCTTGGGCTATCCGAGAATTCATACCGGATTTGTCCTACTTTATTATTCCTGTATTTATAGCACCGGTACTGATTGCGATTTTTTTGGGTATAGAGGCGGCAATTACTATAAATATACTTCTTACCTTCAGTTTTGCGCTCATGGTTGGAAGAAATTTTGAATTTATGATTATGTCGATATTAGGCGGCACATTTGCTACATTTTTTACCGCAAATGCCACACAGAGAAGGAAAATATCGATGACCGGCTTTATGCTAGGCTGTTTAAACGCCTTAGTCATAGTATTGATGGGTTTGATTGAGAAAAGAAGTTTGGATAACTTCTTAAATGACGGTGGTCTGGCATTTATAAACGGGCTATTATCTATTGTTCTGGCAATAGGTCTTTTGCCGTTTTTGGAAACTACATTTAATGTAGTAACACCGTTAAAGCTTCTTGAGTTAGCAGACCCTAATCATCCACTTCTAAAACGCCTTCTAATGGAGGCACCGGGCACATATCACCACAGCCTTATGGTGGGAAATCTGGCCGAGGTGGCAACCCGCGAAATCGGAGGCAATGCCCTTTTAGCTAGGGTAGGTGCATATTTCCATGATGTGGGGAAACTTAAACGCCCATACTTTTTTAAAGAAAATCAATTATCGGACAACCCCCATGATAAGCTTACTCCAAATCTGAGTACCCTTGTAATCACTTCTCATACCAAGGATGGGGAAGAATTTGCCGCAAAATATCGTTTACCAAAAATAATAAGGGATATTATAACCCAGCACCACGGCAATACTTTGGTTGCTTATTTCTATCACAAGGCCACTCAAACTGATAAAACCGATGAGTTGAATGAAGATAATTTTCGCTATGAAGGTCCTGTACCAGATACCAGAGAAGCCGCTGTTGTTATGCTGGCCGATTCGGTAGAAGCAGCAGTTAGGTCTTTGCCGGAAAAAACTCCGGGAAAGACAGAAGGGCTGGTTAGAAAAATAATTAAGGACAAGCTTGACGATGATCAACTGAGCCGTTGTGATCTTACTCTGAAAGATCTTAGCATTATAGCTGACAGTTTTACTCAGGTGCTAAGCGGGGTTTATCACGAACGCCCCGAATATCCCGAGCTGGAAAAGAAAAAAAGTTTATCTGAGCTTGATAACAGTATATATAATACTCCTAAGAGTAATAAAGGCCATAGGAGGGATGTAGATAATGAAGCTAGCAGTGTACAACCGCCAGAAGAAAATGGAGGTATCAAAAGATACCCAGAAACTAATTGAAAAGGCAATTAAGCTGGGTGTTAAAAAGGAAAAGTTCTCATACCCTTGTGAGGCTTCTGTGACATTAACAGATAATGAGACTATTCAAAATTTGAACAAGGAGCACCGCGGAATTGATAAGCCAACAGATGTACTTTCATTTCCGCTTATTGAATATATTAATAGCGAACCCCAAATTCAACCCGGCGATATAGACCCCGATACCGGAACAGTGTTTTTAGGAGATATAGTTATTTCGGTAGAAAAAGCTTATGAGCAGGCTCAAAGCTATGGCCATTCGTTTGAGAGAGAATTATCTTTTCTGGCTGTTCACGGGATATTGCACCTTTTGGGATACGACCACGAAAACGAGGATGATGAAAAGCAGATGTTTTCTTTACAGGAAGATATATTAAACGAAATGGGGCTTTTCAGAAAATGAAAAACAAAAGTCTTGCTCAAAGCTTCAAGAATGCCTTTAATGGGCTTTGTCAGGCTATTGTCATGGAACGCAATATGAAAATCCATACCTGCGTGGCAATAATGGCTATTGTTCTGGGAATGCTATTAAAGCTTGATGCTTCACGTTGGTTAGCTGTTATATTGGTAATTGGCCTGGTTTTTGTATGTGAGATGATTAATACAGCAATTGAAACACTCACTGATATGGTGACTTCAGAATATTCAGAACAAGCCAAAAGGGTAAAAGATATCAGTGCTGCGGCAGTATTGGTGAGTTCTTTTATCTCTGTTATAATAGGAATATTGGTTTTTGTCGACCCAATAATAAATTTGATAAAATAAATTACGATAGCCTGTGCAAGTATTATCTATAACAAAAAAATGATGTAGTTTTAGCGGCTATTGCCTGCAACGATTTAGCGCTCCGGGCCAACATCCGGTTTCTAGTCGCTTCGCAGTAGCTTGCAACCAATCAGACTTCGTCTTCTTGGGCAAGCCTTGCATGGGTGCTACTGCTGTTTACTTAAGTCGCTTGCGCTCCTTGTAAACAGTGTAGCGACCTTCAGCTACGCAATACATGCTCCGCTTTAAATCGTTACAGGCATGCCGCTTAGTTAAGATAACAAAAACACGGGATGACGAGATAGATAGGATAAATATGGATTTTTCTTTAGAAAATATTTTAATGATGACACCGATACGCGTAGCAGGCAATAGCCGCTAAACCTGCATAATCTTATACCATTTTAATTTCACACAGTCTAAAAGCGAAGCCATTATATTAAGACAAGGATATTTGAAGACTTTATGAAACTTATCACCAGTGCAATTAAAAACTCTCAACAGATAAAACGTCTTTTAAAATTGGTTCAGACAGAAACAGATGCTGCTGTTCATGGTGTTTCTGATTCTCAAAAACGGCATTTAGCCAATACTGTAACTGAATTGTCAGGATTAAAAGGTTTGTATGTGGCATGGAACGAAATGCAGGCACGGCAGGCTTATCTTGATTTATCCTACCTGACAAATAACAAGACCGTTTATTTATCAAACCGTGAAATAATGCTATATGATGTAGAAGCAAGAAGCTTTGAGCAGACACAGGACAGGATTTCGGCACTAGCTCGTATTCTCAATGGCGACTACAACTTCATAGTAACATCTGCAGAAGCACTCATGCATTTTATCATGGACCCGGAAGTTTTTGCAAAAAAGCTTATCAATCTTAAACCCGGTGATACTGTAGATTGGAATAATTTTGAGGAAAAGCTTCTGGAGTTAGGCTATAACAGAGAAGAAAAGGTAGAAGGCCGAGGACAGTATTCAAAACGAGGAGGGATACTGGATATATATCCTGTCAATTGTGATATGCCCTGCCGAATTGAATTCTTTGATATTGAAATCGATTCAATGCGATGGTTTTCTGAAGAAACTCAGCGCTCAGTAGACCAGTGCGATGAGCTAAATATATATCCTGCAAGGGAAATTGTATATGACAGATCTGAAATTGGAGCTATTGCGGGCAGAATAAGGGAAGCTTTGGCCCAAACCCTGCCTCATATTTCTTCAGAGCTACGTCCGCTTCTGACAAAAAATATAGAAAGATATGTAGAGAAGCTGCATGACAGTCATTATTTTACTGGTGTTGATAAATTCATACCATATCTGATAGAGAAAAAAGCCAGTCTTTTTGACTATTTAAACGGAAAACACCTAGTTTTTTTTGAGGAGTCACAAAGAACCCGGGAGCGCATGGAAAACGAGCAGGAAACATTAGGTAGCCTGTGTGAAACTCTTATGGAAAAAGGGATGGTATTAAAGGATACTTTCTCCATGCTCTTTGATTTAGAGACACTTATGGAAAGAACCGGGGATAATATTATTGTCACACTCGAATCCTTAGATGAGAATCTTTCGTGGACGAGTAGGCAAACAGAAAGAATCGATATTAGGGGCTCAGGTGTCAGCCCCTATAACGGCAAACTGGATTTACTAAGTGATGATATAATAGCTTGGTTAAAAGATGGCTTCAGAGTTGCTTTCATGTGTTCATCCAAGGACAGAGTAGATAGATTTGCGGAAGAATTAAGAGAAAAGGGTGTTAAAGCAAGCAAGGTTGATGAAGAAGCAACATGGCCTGAGGGTGTTTCTGTAGTAGTTGTTTATGGACACCTCCAAACTGGATTTGTATATAAAGATGAGAAACTTGTTATTTTAGCCGAAAGCGATATATCGGGTATAAAATCCGGGCAAACAAAAAGAAGATTCGGAGAAAAGGGAAAACGAATTTCCTCCTTTACGGATTTAAAGATAGGAGATTTCGTAGTTCACCAAGCTCACGGTATCGGAGTATATAACGGAATTGAACAATTAGTAGTTGAAGGGATAAGAAAGGACTATCTTAAAATAAGCTATAAGGATGGAGGTACCCTTTTTATTCCTACAACAAACATGGATCTTATCCAAAAATATATTGGTGCCGAAGGCCGGGAACCCAGATTAAATAAACTAGGCGGCACTGAGTGGACAAAAGCAAAAGCAAGGGTCAAAGAATCATTAAGAGCTCTGGCTGATGATTTAATCAGATTGCAGGCTGAACGCAGGAATACCAAAGGTTATGCATTTTCTCCCGATACGGTATGGCAAAAACAATTTGAAGATATGTTTGCCTTTGAGGAGACTCCCGACCAGTTAAGATGTGTTGCAGAAATTAAAGCCGATATGGAGTCGGAGCTTATTATGGATCGCCTCTTGTGCGGAGATGTGGGGTATGGCAAGACGGAGGTGGCTATACGTGCAGCTTTCAAGGCCGTGATGGATGGAAAGCAAGTTGCATTTTTAGTTCCGACTACAGTTTTAGCCGCCCAGCATTTTGAAACTTTTAAAAAAAGGTTTTCGGGATTCCCTATCAAGGTTGAAATGCTGAGCAGATTTAGATCGGATGCTGAGCAAAAGGCCATTATAAAGGATTTAAAAAGCGGGAGAATGGATATTGTTGTCGGAACTCATATGATACTGGGAGAGTCGGTCAAGTTTAAGGATTTGGGGCTTTTAATAATAGATGAGGAACAGCGTTTTGGTGTTGAGCATAAGGAAACTATCAAACTGCGTCATCCGAAGGTTGATATACTTACCCTTTCAGCTACGCCCATTCCAAGGACTCTCAATATGTCTCTTTCGGGTATAAGGGATATTAGCACACTGGAAGATCCTCCAGAACATAGATATCCGGTGCAGACCTATGTTGTTGAGCATAGAGATGATATTATTCAAAACGCAATAAACCGTGAACTAGCCCGGGGCGGTCAGGTGTTTTATCTCTTTAATAGGGTGAGAGGTATTCTTGGTAAGATGTCGCAAATACAGGCCTTAGTACCTGAAGCCCGAATTGGGTACGCCCACGGGCAAATGGGGGAAAGGGAACTGGAGCGAGTAATACAATCCTTTTTAGATAAAGATTTTGATGTGTTAGTGTGTACTACTATTATTGAATCGGGCATTGATATGCCGAATGTAAACACAATTATTGTAGAGGATTCCGACAGATTAGGACTTGCCCAATTATATCAACTTCGAGGAAGAGTTGGAAGGTCAAACCGTTTGGCGTACGCATACTTAACCTATAAACGGGACAAGGTTTTAAGTGAAATTGCAGAAAAGCGATTGAGAGCCATTAGAGAATTTACCGAATTTGGGTCGGGCTTTAAAATAGCAATGAGAGATTTGCAAATAAGGGGCGCGGGCAATATACTTGGAGCCGAGCAGCACGGGCACATGGAATCAGTCGGATATGATATGTATTTAAAGCTGTTGGATGAAACGGTTACCGAGCTTAAGGGAGAGGCTGTTACAAACAGAGCTGTGGATACCGCAGTGGAGCTATTAACCAGTGCATATATTGACGCTTCCTATATTAAAGATGAAGAACAAAGAATTGATATGTACAGAACCATAGCTACAATTGAAACTGAAGAAGATATATTAGACATTAAAGATGAACTTATTGACCGATATGGCGATATCCCCGCAGAAACCAATCAGCTTATCGAGATAGCATATATAAAGAATCTTGCTTCACATCTAGGCTTTTCCTCAGTTAAGCAGAAAGAGGAAATGGTGCTGTTTAATTTTGCCGAACAAGCCGGGTTGCCGCTGGAAAGAATTGGAGAGATAATGAGCAAGTGGAAGGGAAAAATATTATTTAGCGCAGGAAAACAACCTTATTTATCTCTAAGGTCGAAGAATGAAAAATCCGATGAAGTTATTGAAAATATTAAGATTCTATTACAAGAGCTGCAAAAATTGCAGTTAAAGCCTTGAAGAATTATAATAAATGTATATTGCCATCTATATTGGCAAAGTAGATGACCTTAAAATGTCTGAAATCTATTTTTATACAAAAAGGATGGAACATCATGGATAAAAAAGATTTGATAAACAAGAGTAAAGCGCCGAAAAAGAAAAAACTGATTAGAACCGAACGTGAAAAAAACATAACAAAGATTATTGTTACTGCTGTTTTTGTGTTGGTTGCCGTAATAATATACTATTTGATTGATTCCGGAAGCTATGTGGCAAAAGTAGATGGGCAAAGAATTTCAAAGCCCGTATATCAGTTTTTCTTACAGCAGCAGCTGACTGCTACCGAAACCGAAGAAGGGCTTATGACCCAAGAAGAAAAGGACAAATTTTGGACGACAACAGCAGATGGGCAGGACCCTTATGAAGCAGCCAAGCGAGAAGCACTGAACTATTCAAAGGAATTTATGATTCAGTATATTAAGGCGCAGGAAGCCGGCATTAAAATAGATTCGGATATAAAAAAACAGGTGGCATCAATAATGCCTTCAATCCAAGGGCAATTAACTGAAAAACAATTTAAGGAGAAATATAAAATTAGTGTTGCTGAGTTTCAGAGCATCTATGAAAAATTCAGTGCTATAGAAAAATATAAAAGAGAGTATTTAGATGAACATTTTAAACCGGAAACGTTCACTGAAGAGCAACTAAAAACTGAGTACGAAGAAAATGCAAAAATTTATGATAGTATAGACATAAGCTATATAACCATTTATAAGTTTGATGAATTAGGAGCTACACTTTCTGAAGAAGAGACAGCAAAAAAGAAGGAAAAAGCTCAAGAGACTTTGGAAAAAATAAAGCAAGGCCAGCCTATGGATGAAGCCATAGCTGAATACACTGAGGAAAAGGCGGCACCTGCCCAAGATGACACCGAGTCAAAACCTCTGGGTAAAGCTAAAATCACATATAGCCAAAATTCCATGTATGATTACTATCTGGAATGGGATTTTATAGAATGGGCTTTTGCTAATAAGCCGGGAGATATGGATATTATCGAAACCGACTACTTTATCTATGTGGCAAAGATTGATGACAGAACAGTATTTGATGATGTAAAAGAATCAGTTAAAAACGAAATGGAATATCAAGCCCGTGAAGAATTCTACAAAAACGCTATAGCCAGTTGGGGTTTGGAACCCAAATATAATATCATAAAGAATGAGCGGGTATATGATTCTATTTCCTACAAGTAAATAATTTTAAATTCCCTAAAATAAATAAAAGAAGCCGAATTGAAGGTAATACTTTCATTTCGGCTTCTTTTTGGTATATTGGCAGTTTTTGAGGCATACATTTAAGCATGTCCGTATTATACGAGGGAGGTTTGTTATTGTGCAGGGAAAAGACAGAATTGAAGGTTTTAATAAGCTGCTTTCGACATATCTTCCGGATAGGATAAAAAAGGCTGTCAGTGGAATAAAAGACGAATACATAAATGAACTTGAGGAAATAAGAGTACGAAGTGGCCTCCCTTTAATGGGTGTATTTTCCGGAGCAGATTATTTTATCGGAGCCGAAGGATATTTGTCTCAAAATCCGCAGTATGCGTTGAATATAACTGAAAAAGAAGTAAATACATTATTTCTGCTTTTATGTGAGCAGTCAATATATGCTTATCAGGATGATATCATCCGAGGATTCGTTACCTTGAAAGGCGGGCATAGAGCCGGAATATGCGGTACCGTAGTATATGAAGGTGACAATATAAAAGCCATAAAGGATATTTCGTCGATAAATATAAGATTTTCCAGACAGATAAAAGGTTGTGCTTGTAATGTGTTTCATCAGTTAATAAGAAATCGGCAAGATATTTATAATACTCTAATTTTATCGCCGCCCCGATGCGGGAAAACAACTGTGTTAAGAGATTTATGCCGCTTGATAAGCCAAGGAAATGACAGTAATAAATTCGAGGGATTAAGGACTGCGGTGGTAGATGAACGTTCTGAATTGGCAGCAAGCTTCAGAGGAGTGCCACAAAATGATTTGGGTCCTAGAACTGATGTGTTAGATGGATGCCGGAAAAGCCAAGGGATTGAGATGATGCTAAGGGGGATGGCACCCCAGGTAATTATTGTAGATGAATTGGGGGCAACAGGGGATGTAGATGCTGTAAAAATGGCATGGAATGCTGGTGTAAGAATTATTGCAACAGCTCATGCCTTTGGCCTTGAAGATTTTAAAAGAAGGTTGGGTGTTGGCCAACTAGCTGCTAAAGATGGTTTTGAGAGAATAGTTATTCTCGGAATGGACAACGGAAAAAGATGGGCAAAGGTGATGGATGAAAATGGCAATGAACTTAGCGTTTTGGCTCAAAATAATAGGATGTCTTATGGTCTTTATGGGGAGCGCAGCTACGGGAATCACTCTGTCAACCAGGCTCGCCGAGAGACAGCGTGCTATATCAAAGCTCATAGAAATCCTCCTTAATTTGAGAAACCAAATCTGCAGCTTGGGGGTTCCACTTTTTGCGGCTTTTAAGAATATAGGAAAAGAGCGAATAGGCGGAATTTGGTCAGAGGTATTTATTGAATGCGGAAATGTTATGAAAGAGCAGCATATAGATGCGGGGGAAGCTTGGAGAATGGCAATAGAAAGTAAAGGTGTAAACATTCCACTGAATGAATCGGATTGGCAGGAACTATCTGATTTCGGAGAAATGCTTGGCAAATCGGATAGACATAATCAGGAATCGATATTGGATTTGGAAAAAGAAAACCTTGAAATGATGGAAAGTAAGGCCAAAGAAGCCATGAACACAAAAGGGAAACTTTACAAGAACTTAGGAGCCCTTAGCGGAGCTGCAGCGGTTATTTTATTGATATAAGATAAAGCCTCATTAAAATTTTGTTTTAAGGGGATACATACATGAATGTGGATTTGATTTTTAAAATTGCGGCCATAGGTATTCTGGTATCCATACTGAATGTTGTACTTACTAAATCAGGCCGTGAGGAAATGGCTATGATGACTACATTAGCCGCTGTAGTAGTGGTTTTATTAATGGTGGCAAAAGAAATTGTTAACCTTTTTGATACAGTCAAAGCCTTATTCGGGTTTTAAAAGGATAATAAATTTATGGAAGCAGAGCTTATTCGTATAGCGATATTAGGGATAATAGCGGCCATTTTAGCTGTGGTGATATCTGAAAAGAAGCCGGAGATGGGAATGCTGCTGGGGCTTGCTTTTGGGGTCATTGCACTCCTGATAGCTTTTGGTAAAGCCGGAACGATTATAAAGGCTATTGAAGATACAATTAAAAGTGCAGGAATAGACGCAAAACTACTGGTGCCTGTGCTTAAAATTACGGGAATGGCATACATAACACAGTTTTCTGTAGATGTTTGCAAGGATGTGGGGCAACATGCCATAGCAGGTAAGATTGAGACTGTCGGTAAAATTATGATGCTGATTGTAGCAGTGCCTATTGTAACATCACTGGTACAAATAATTTCCAGCATCATTTAGCTGAAATATCCAAGTCGCGCTCAATACGCATCAGTAGCTCGCTGCCAAGTAACCTTTAAACTGTATACAAATAATAGTTTTCGCACAGCCAGAAGAAGGAGAGAAATACAATGGGTTATATAAACAGAAATAAAATACTCTTTTCCGTCCTGATATTTCTTACTGTGCTATTCTCAACAACAACCGTTGAAGCTTTCCAAAATACAGAAGCCGAGCCTGCAATTAATGAGGATCTTATTGAAGATAAGCTAAACAATAATGAATTAAAAACTATTAAGGATGCGATAGATAAAGCTCTTAGCAAGTCACAAATATCAAAGGCATATAAATTAAATCCGGAGGCAATTGTAAAGGATGCTATTAAAGGAAAACCCTTGGATAGTTTGAAAGGTCTTCCGAAAATAATTCTTGCGATCCTTGGAAAAGAAATAAAGATAACCCTTGTGCTAATCCTGCAATTACTTGCCATAATGCTGTTGGGAGCGGTTGTTCGAGGATTACAGCCTTTGGAGAACGGGATTCCCAACGAAGCTGCCAAGTTGGGTATAAATGGCGTAATGGTTATAGTAGCATCGGTGAGTTTTGGAAATGTGGTTGATATTGCGAGGACTACTATTGAAACCATGCAATACACGGCATCTCTGGCAATTCCGGCTCTTACTGCTCTGATGGCGGCATCGGGAAGAATCGTTTCTGTTACGGCTATGCAGCCATTGATGCTTGTGGGCGTAAACATTGCATGTCAGATTTTTAAAACTGTTCTGTTGCCATTATCAGTTATGGCCGGTATTCTATTTCTGGTTAATGGCATATCTGAGCGGTTTAAGTTAAGCACGCTGGCCAAGCTCCTAAAAAGTTGTGCGGTTTGGATTACGGGAACCATCACCCTAGTGTTTTCTATTCTGATTTCCATACAAAAGATAGCAGGTTCTTCAATAGATGCAGTAACAATTAAGACAACCAGATTTGCTATCGGTACTTTTATCCCAGTTGCCGGCAAGTATATGACAGATGCGGCTGAAACCATATTGCACTTAACTTCGGCAGTGAGCAATATCGCAGGCATTTTAACTATTATAGGATTAGGCCTGGTTTTTGTAATACCGTTTATCAAAGTCTATGTCATAATGTTTGCTTTTCGTATTGCTGCAGCTTTCGGAGCACCGATTTGTGATGAAAGCATTTGTGATGCTTTAGAAGATTCGGCAGGATGTCTTTCGGTAATGCTTGGAATAATGGGTGCTTCATTGTTTGTGATAATTTTATTGACAGGTGCTTTGATGAGTTCAGCCGGAGCATTATCCTAGGGAGAATTATTAATGGATGCTTTGAGATCTTGGATTATTACTCTTGTATCAATAACGGTTGTATGTGCAATTATAGAGAAATTTGCACCGCGGGGTAATCTTAGTAAGTATGTGAAACTTATTTGCGGCCTTGTTGTGACAGTGGTAATTGTTACGCCCGTAATCAGCCTATTAAAGGGAGATTTCGCAATAGATAATATAGCATGGAGCCAATATGTGAAGATGTCCGAAACAGAGCTTAGAAGCAGGATAGAAAAGCTTCAGAATGAAGACAAAACCCAAATGCTTGAGATATATAGAACATCGCTTATTAACGATATTAAAGCACGTTTCAAAGGACATAAAGATTTTCTTGTAACCAATGCTGATGCTGTACTGTACGAAGATCCGGATGATAAAGATTTCGGATTGATAAGAAGACTTTATCTTAAGATTGAGCCGAATGTTGATAATAATATAAAAACTATAAGCAACCAAACAGTGGCTTATATAAAGAATCAGCTTATAACAACTTTTGGAATTAACGATAATCAAATAATAATTGACCTGAGTGCATTTAGTGGAGGATAAGATTATGTTTAAAGGGGTTACGGGCTTTTTTGTAAAGAAAAAAGAAAAGACAGGGAAGAGAAAGCTTTCCACAATAGAAAGCCTGATAGCAATAGTGATACTTGGAGTTATCATTATTTTGGCAGGCAGTTATTTGGCTAATTCAAGTGATACCGAGGATACAATGAATGAAGCAAGTGGCCTGTCTAGCTCAAACAATCAGTTGCCGCAAACGAGCCAATCCATAGAAGGACAGGATGTTGTTGCTGATATAGAACGAAGGCTAGAAGAGCTTCTATCAAAGGTGGAGGGAGCCGGACAGGTCAGTGTCATGGTCTACGCAGATACAGGAAGCGAGCAAGTACCGGCCTATAATGATCAACAGGATACCAGAAACGATGAAAGAGCTGACGGAAAGTCATCAGAAATCAGCGAAACTAGGCAACTTGCCTTATCGGGGTCAGATGAGCCCGTTATTCTAAAAGTGATTATTCCACAGATAAAGGGAGTTGTTGTTGTGGCTGAGGGGGCTGACGACATACTCATTAAAGCACAGCTTAATAATGCGGTCTGTACTCTTTTAGGAATTCCGGAGCACAGAGTTCAGATATTGAAGCATAAATAGGGTAGCTATGTAAATATAATTCTATAGATGATTATTTTTAAAAAAATTTATTTTTAAGAAAGTAAGAAATGTCCTATAAACATTCGGTTGGAGGGAAAGGTATGAGAAGAAAACAAATTGTTGTACTTGGTCTGGTGCTAGTGATAATTTCAGTGGGAATACTGCAGTACAACTACAATTCATCGGGAGAGTCAGCTAAATTATATGAAGATGACCTGGCCCTCGAACAAGGAATCGATCTTGAAGAGTTACCGGGAGCAGCTGTTTATGTGGAAAATAACGATGCGGCTGCGAAAGATGATGCAATTGCCCAGGTTCAGCAAACAGGAGGGTTCTTTGCAGAGGCTCGCATGGAAAGAGATAAAGCCAGAAGTAAACAAAAGGATGAACTGAAAGTTCTGGCTCAGGCTGCGGATGGGTCGGTAACAACCTCCACATCCATAAATTCCTTAGAAGCGCAAGAACAACTGCTTGCCATAATCAGGAGAGCAGATGCTGAAAGTACCATCGAAACCTTAGTAAAACAAAAGGGGTTTGAGGATGCACTGGCATATATGAGTGATACCGATAATGTGGATGTTATTGTTAAAGCTACAAGCCTTACTTCCCAAGACGTGGCACAAATCAGTGATATTGTGATACGTCATGCCGATGTGGCTATGGATAAAATTACAGTAAAAAATGTAGACTAAGCAAATTCAAAACCCGGCGGATCAATTAAATGTTAAAGATGCAAAAAAACGTACCCTTGGTACGTTTTATCTTTATGCGTAATTTATTCAATATTATTTTGCAGACATTGCATTATAAGCCTTTTGAAGCTGAGATTTTTTTCTGGAGGCGGCATTCTTATGAAGAAGATTCTTGGCAACAGCCTGATCCACCTTTTTTATAGAAACCTTTAGCATATCCTTAGCTTCGGGAGAATTTGCTTCAATAGCCTCGCGATAACTACGAAGAGTTGTTCTAAGCTCGGACCTCTTTATACGATTCTGCAAGTTTTTCGCTTCGGTAGTTTTAACACGTTTTATCGCCGATTTAATATTAGGCATTATGTTCACCTCCTACTGGTTTGTGCAACACACAATATAATAACACGAAGTATACGCCTTTGCAAGAATTTTTATAAATTTCTATACCCACTTTATCTATGCCTGCCTTTATACAATTCTTTTTGTAGTTTAGCAATCTGCTTGCCCCATTGTTTTTCAATTTGCCGTTGTTTACCTTCTTTTTTTGCCTCCAGATGATTTAATTCTTTTTGGAGCTTTTGCCAGCTATTCCACCTCTTTTGTTCCAATTCACCACTTTCAAGTGCTTTTATCACAGCACATCCCGGTTCGCTTTGATGCGTGCAGTCATGGAAGCGGCATAGATTAATCAATTCTTCTATATCTCCAAACATCATCTCCATACCAGTATCAGCTTCCCAGAGAGAAAGGGATCGCATTCCGGGAGTGTCTAAAATCAAGCCTCCCCCCGGTAGAAGAAAAAGCTCCCTGTGGGTTGTAGTGTGCCTGCCCCGGTTGTCATCCTCACGAATTTCCTGTGTTTTTAATATTTCTTTTCCTACCAGCGTATTAACAAGTGTTGACTTACCGACACCGGAAGAGCCTAGCAATGCAACAGTTTTGCCCGGAATTAAATACTTCCTGATATCATCTATTCCTTCTTGTGTTATGCAGCTTATTGAATAAATATCTACTCCGGGAGCGGTATTATACGCTTCGGCCATTTTTTCAGCTACATCATCACAGCAATCTGATTTGGTCAGCACCACTACAGGAGTTGCACCGCTTTCCCATGTTGATATAAGATACCGCTCCAGCCTTTTCATATTAAAATCTCTGTTTAAGGACTGAAGAATAAATACAGTATCTACATTAGCGGCAACGATTTGTTCTTTTACCTCCATACCGGCTGCAGCCCTTGAAAACTTTGTTTTTCTGGGAAATGCCGTGTATATACTGTATGATTCTGGATTGGTTGATTGTTCTAGGGCTATCCAATCCCCGACAGCAAGCTGAATATTACTAATGGGTCTGTTTACAAGAAGCTCGCCCTTATCGGTTATAACTCTCAACATTTGTCCATAGTCTGCCAAAACTCTTGCCGGCAGTAAAGGTAAAAGGGTATCATTATCAATTTTTTGTAATTCGCGATTGAAATGTTCGTCCCAGCCATATTCTTTAATAATCATTGTTAAACCCATCCTTTAAAATTTTCTTTTCCTCTTGTCTTCTCTTCTTTTTGTTATTAATTTTATTTTCCTGTACTCTGGTTCTCGGGTTTATGACCCAACTTCCTCTAAACTGTTTAATGTATTCATATGTGCTTTTC
Organism: Clostridiaceae bacterium; assembly: GCA_012520615.1. GTDB lineage: Bacteria > Bacillota > Clostridia > DSM-8532 > DSM-8532 > DTU059. The sequence continues at coordinate 32,745 of JAAYNX010000111.1, forward strand.
ATTTTATTCAAATTTAACATCTCCTCATATTTGTGCTATTTCGCATAATCTAAGAATGCAAAAAAGCATATAAAAAGCCCGCAGATAACGACCACCTGCGGACAAATTAGAAAACAAAAAAACACGCTACAACACGTGTCTTAAATTGTTTTATTTACAATTCAAGGCTAACGCCGATACCGGCGATTACCTACTCCACTTGGTTGCTCGAAAGAAGCCGCACCGGAAAACTAAAGTTTAATTAAGACTTTACACTTCCCGTGCCAATATTATATTAGCTTAAAACACACCTCAATATTTCCACCATTAATGACACTCCTTTCGAAAACATATTGCCAATTTATATGACAATACTTATTATATGAAGCCTTATTATTCTTGTCAACGGATACTTAAATACGGTTGCAAAAAATTATAATAATATTATAGTTAGCCAATCGTGTCAGTAAAACTAAAGAGCGAAAAATGATTAAAATTATTCGGAGGTATGAATAATATAAGAATACATAAGTAAGGGATTCTTCCTCTGGACAATTTGGTGGTCTTTGTTATAACATAAGATGAAACAGATTAAGTTTTTCAGGAGTGGAAGAATGGAGAAAAAAGGTACAATTTTAAGCGGAATGCGCCCCACCGGAGCTCTGCATTTGGGTAATTATTTCGGAGCTTTGGAAAACTGGGTGAGGCTTCAAAACGAATATGAATGTTTTTTCTTTGTCGCAGATTATCATGCCCTAACAACAGGTTATGAAAATACTGATGATTTTAAGGATAATATCACGAGTCTTTTAGTAGATTGGTTGGCAGCCGGGCTTGATCCCGAGAAGTGCACCTTATTTCTCCAGAGCAGTATTAAGGAGCATGCCGAATTACACTTGCTATTTTCGATGAATCTGCCGCTATCATGGCTATACAGATGCCCGACATATAAAGACCAAATCAGTCAGATGAAGGACAAGAACATTACAACCTATGGATTCTTGGGCTATCCATGTCTGATGGCAACAGATATCCTAGTGTATAAAGCGGATTTCGTACCGGTTGGAGAGGATCAGCTTCCTCATATTGAGATGACCAGAGAAATTGCTCGGCGCTTTAACTTCCTCTACAATACGGAAGTATTTCCGGAGCCACAGCCACTATTGACAAAAGCCAAGGTTCTGCCGGGGCTGGATGGTCGTAAAATGAGTAAGAGCTACAATAACACTATTGCTTTATCGGATAGCCCCGATGTTGTAAAGAAAAAGATTATGAGCATGGTAACAGACCCAGCACGCATACACAAAACTGATCCGGGACATCCTGAGGTTTGCTCGGTTTTTGCTTACCATAAGCTTTTTTCCGAAAGCATAATTAACGAGATTGAGCAAGATTGTAGAAAGGGAGAAATAGGTTGCGTAGCATGTAAGAAAAAACTGGCTGAGAATATTGCGCAGATGATGACACCTATCTATGAGAGAAGACTTGAGTGGTTAAAGAGGACGGATGATATACGAGATATCATCTTGGAAGGAAATAAAAGAGCCCGTGTAATTGCAGAGAGAACTATGGATGAAGTTCGAAAAGTTATGAAAATAGATTGGATTTAAGGTGATACCATGAAAAGTGCGCTAACGGATGCATGCACCTTAAAGCTTGAAAACTTTGAAGGCCCGTTTGATTTATTATTCTATCTTATTGAAAAGAATCAGATAGATATTTATGACATCCCTATTTTAGAGATTACCGAGCAGTATCTGGATTATCTTAGCGCTATGCAGGAGTTGGATTTGGATATTGCTTCGGAGTTTTTGGTTATGGCGGCAACATTGCTACACATTAAATCCAGATTACTGTTACCGAATAAAGAACCTCAATTGGAGGAAGATACAGTAGATCCCCGGGAAGAACTGATCATCAAACTTTTGGAATATAAAAAGTATAAGGAATATGCGAAAATACTGGCTGTCAGAGATGAAAAATGGAGGGGAGCTCACTACAAACTTCCAGAGGCTATACCTGATATAATCACAGAAAACGAGTTGGAGGTTTCTCCTGAAACTCTTAGAGCTTGTATGATCGATGTATTACAAAGATATCGGGATAAAATGAATGATGTTTCAAAAAAAATGAAACGAATTTTGAATCATGAGAAGGTTTCACTAAGGTCTAAGGTTAAAGAACTTTTGGGGTTTTTAAAAAACGGAGTAAAATTGTGCTTCTCAAAAATATATAACAAAAGAAAAATGAGCCGGCTTGAAATAGCTACAGGTTTTCTGGCTACATTAGAAGTCGTGAGGATAGGACAAGCCTTAATCGATCAACCTGCAGCCTTCGGTGAAATATACCTGACTCCAAATAAGCATAAAAAAAATGATACAGATCCAATGACATTAATAGAGGATGAATAGACTATGAGCTCCATAAATGATACCGAAGTAATAATTGAAGCGTTGCTTTTTGCCTCCGGCGATCCGGTTTCCTTAGAAAGGATCGCTGAGATAATCGGTCATGATAAAAAGACTACCAAAGTGATTATGACAAATCTTATATATAAATATCAAAATACTTCACGCGGCATTATGCTTAGGGAGATTGACAACGCATATCAACTTTGTACAAAACCTGAACTGGACGAGTATGTGCAGCAGTTGGGCACGGTTAGAAGAAAGCAAGGGCTTACTCCGCAGGCATATGAAACTTTGTCCATTGTGGCATATAATCAGCCTGTTACAAGAGCTTACATAGAACAAATAAGGGGGGTAAACAGCGACGGTGTTTTACTTAAGCTGGTAGAACGAAACCTTATTGAAGAGGTAGGTCGTGATGATACTCCTGGTAAACCAAAGTTGTATGCAACCACAGAGGAGTTTCTCCGTGTTTTTGGTTTTTCAAGCCTTAAAGAGCTTCCTCCGTTGGAAATGAATGAAATTCCCGAAGTGTATGAAAATGTTCCCCTAGATTAAAAATACTTGGCATAAATTTCTATAAGCCGGAAAACATATAGTCGGAGGTTACTATGGTTTTTCTGGCTATTTTTGTAGCTCTTATTTTACTTATTTTTATCATTACATTATTGAAACTCTCATTTATGGTCTTGGTTTTTATCGATTCCAAAGGCTTTCACATGGAGATTAAGGTAATGTTCTACCGAATTTTCACGCTTTTTTCATGGAATCTTGAGGAGGGCGGACTGAATTTTTTAGCAAAAAAGAAGAAGCAAGTTCCGAAAGAACAAAAGAAGGAAAAAGGAAGAGTTTCAGCAGTTCTAAAATTAATTTTTTCAAAAGATACCTATACTCACCTTAAAAGAAATTTGGAGGTATTCATCTTTTCGATAAAAGGTCGTTTATCAACAAAGGATGCTGCTTTAACAGCAATGTTGTACGGAAGTATCTGGGGCATTGTTGGTTTGTTAATGTCATTTATTCCACAAAAAAATTTTGTTCTTGATTTTTATCCTGATTTTAAAGAAGAAACCCCCGATTTTCATATTTCCTGCATATTAAGAGTGCGAATCATCCATATTATAATTCTGACAGCTAATCATTTCGTAGGAAAAACGAAGGAAGGAGGAAATGAAAAATATGGGACAGCATCCAATTGAAGAACTTATGAAAACAGCTATGGAAAGCATAAAAGAAATGGTAGATGTAAATACCATTGTGGGTGATGCGGTTCAGACAGTTGACGGAACCGTCATTATACCCGTTTCCAAAGTGGCATTTGGGTTTGCTGCAGGTGGTGGAGAATATAGCAAAGACAGAAAATCAGAAAGCAGTATTTTTCCGTTTGCTGGGGGCAGCGGTGCAGGTGTTAGCATTAATCCGGTTGCTTTTATGGTAGTGGGTAGAAATAACACCATTAAAATGATTCCTGCTTCACCCCAAGCTGCGCTTGACAGAGCTTTGGACAACATACCCAATATTATTGAACAAGTAAAAAAAGCCTTTGAACCCGGTTGCAAGCATGATAAGGATCAAAAAAAACATGATAAGCCGGAGGATAAGGATAAGGCTGCCGCAGACTTTGAAACCGAAAATCTTCATCACAAGGATATTGACGAGAAAACCTAATAAACACAAATAAAAAAGGGGCCCCATCGATTTTCTCGATACAGCCCCTTTTATGATACTAGATTCAATTATTTGTTTTGTTGGTTGTTTGTATCATACTGAGGATACTGATTGCCGGTATAGGTCTGGAATACCTTTTTGACGATGTTACCGCCGATTGTTCCGGCTTCACGAGAAGTTAAATCA
>JAAYNX010000211.1 GCA_012520615.1 Clostridiaceae bacterium
GGTTGCACATCACTTTTTTTCATGTTACTTTGTTCTTAGTCGATTCCATTAGTAGGCTTTTTTCTTTTTAAGCTCTACCAAAGGTCTTTCAGGTCTCATTTCTTCATACTTAGTTAACAGAGCCTTATTTTTTCCTATTCTATTATACATCATAAGCGGTTAATATTACAAATATATAGTGGTAGATAATTGGTAGATAACTATATAGTGTTTTAATCAAACTTTAATCTTATTCATAGCCACACCTTATTAAAATGAGTTAAAATAGACAGGATATAATAATACGAACTTACGAGGAGCACATGAAGACTTTATTAATTGCGGTAAATGCAAAATACGAACATGAGAGCTTGGCTGTATGGTGTTTAAACGCCACCTGCCATAAACAGAGCATTCCGGTGAAGGTTATGCAATTTTCCATAAATGATTCGATGCAAAGAATCTGGGCATCAATTTTAGAAGAATCTCCGGATGTGGCAGCATTTTCTTGCTATATTTGGAATCGAGAATTGATAGTAAAGCTAATTAGTGACCTGAAAAAAGCTAGACCGGAATGCAGGATAATTGTAGGAGGCCCCGAGGCTACTTATGAGGGGTCAGAAAAAGAATTTCGCTCTATCGGAGCCGACTATGTGGTTAAAGGAGAGGGCGAAGAAAAATTACCGCTGTTACTAAATGCTATAATTAAGCAGGATTTTGAATATGGGACAGAATTGCTTAGAAATAATGATGCCTGTATTAAACAAAGTTATACATCACCATTTGTTGATGAATACCTTACCCGGATTAAAGATAGGATAGCATATATAGAGTCATCCAGAGGATGCCCATATCGCTGCTCATATTGCCTGTCTTCGGAAAGCACTAACCTTGTATATTATCCCATTGATATGATTAAAGATGATATAAAAAAGCTGGTAAAAGCAGGCGCTAGAGTAATTAAATTTGTAGACAGGTCATTTAACGTAAACGAGGAGCACGCTCTAAAAATCTGGGACTATATCCGTATCTTTGAAGGGGAGAATATAACTTTTCACTTTGAGGTAAATCCGGATACCCTAACAAAGAGACAAATTGATAGTCTAATCTCAATGCCTGTGGGGCTAGTCCAGATAGAGGCCGGAATTCAATCTGTAAACCCCAAAACTCTAAAAGCGGTTTCGCGAGTTATGAATGTGCAAAAGGCAGTTGATAATCTTAAAACACTTATGAGCAAGGGAAACCTCCATATTCATGTGGATCTTATAGCAGGTTTGCCCTATGAGGATATGGACTCATTTAGAGAGTCGTTTAACATGATTTACAATATAGGGACTCATCATTTACAATTAGGGTTTTTGAAGCTTCTTCACGGGACCAGAATGAGAAGGGAAGCTGATGAGCATGACTATAAATACAGGGATTATCCACCCTATGAGGTCATAGAAAACAAATACATGACAGCAAAGGAAATGCTTGAATTGAAAGGTATTGAGGAGGCACTTGACCGTACATTAAATTCCGGGAGGCTTTTTTATACACTTGAATACCTTGTGAATTTCTTTTTGGAGCCTTTCGATCTTTACAAGGGCTTTGCTGAGTTTTTAAAGGGCTGTGGCAGATTGTATCAACCAGTTTCGGCAACTACTCTTTTCCAGCTAATTAGGGAATATGCTTTAATGACTGAGGGAATTAATACTCTAGCTCTCGATTCATTTATTGCACTTGACTATGCGTGCTCACTTAAAAATACAGTGCTGCCAGATTTTCTAAAAGATAGCGGAGTAAAAGCTTTAGATGTGAGAACCATATTAGAGCCCATACCTGAATTCGGATGGAAAAAAGAGTACAGAAAAAGGTACATGGTGCTGGAAGGAAGCTTTCCAAATAAAATAAGTGAAAACAACGGGGTATCTGCGAATAGAATGGTAGTGGATGTGGCTGATATTAATCCCATTACCGGAAGGGCAACCCCTAGATCCTACAACAGCCTCTTTACCCAAGAATTAAAATAGAGTAGAATAATTATATGTATACAAATAATGGTGGTGAAAATAATTGAAGATATCAACAACAGGGAGAATACTGTCCATAGCGGCCGGAGTGGGCGTTTTTGCTTTGTTGCTGTTTTTAATACGCTCATTGACTTTGCCGCTTATTGCCGGGGTTCTCGGGTGGCTTGTCGTAATTTTGTATATTTCAAATAAAGAGAAAAGTGAAACCATTGTGGTTGATGGTATGACACACTCCGACATTGAGAACACCATAAAAACAGGCCGTAAGCTTACCAGCGGAATGAGGCAGGTAGTTAAGAACTTATCCCAAGTAGAAATATCTAAAGAAGTTGAGGATTTGTGCCGTATTGCCGAGTCGATGTTTGATTTGCTTAAAAAGGATCCAAAGGATATCCGTATTGTAAAACAATTTATAACATACTACTTAGAGCCTACACATAAGATAATAGCCAAATATGTCGAGCTGGCCACCACAAGACCTATGCCTGCAGATGCAGTTGAGACCTTGGAAAGAACCGAGAAATCATTAAAAGGAATCCGGACTACTTTCCTACAACAAAAGGAAAAGATGCTGGCTAATGACGTTATTGATTTAGATACAGAAATCAAAGTATTTGAAACCCTTGCGAACAATTATGGAACGACATCAAAAAAGAATGATAAAGAGAATACAACCCAAACAAGAAATGGTATATAATAGCTTTAGTTTTTATATTATTTGTAAGAAAATTTAAGAAAGGTTTGGTAAATGTATATGGATGCTCAGTTTCAATCTGTACCGGCTCAGAAAGATTCAAATGCCGTTGAAAACTATGATGTAAACAAGTGGAATGAAATGTCACCTGAAGAAAGGCAAATGATATTGGATATTGCTGCACAGATAGATATTTCAGATTCTCAAAATGTCATTCAATACGGTAATCTGGCACAAAGCGATATATCCAAGTTTTCTGATGCTATGCTTGATCAGATTAGAGCGAAGGATAGCGGTGAGGTTGGAGATGTACTTACTGACCTTTTAGTTAAGGTACAGGATATTGATATTGATTCCATAGACCCAAATCAAAAAGGCTTTTCCCTCTCAAAAATGTTCGGAGGCTTTAAGAGAGAGACTCAGAAGTTTATAGCACGCTATGATAAAATCAGCGTTCAGATTGAAAAAATAATTGATCAGTTAGACAGAGCCAAGCTTCAGCTTATTCGTGACATAACAACCTTGGATACCATGTACGAAAAGAACTTGGATTTTTTGAAGCAACTTGATATGTATATTATGGCCGGTTCATTAAAACTTAAAGATCTTAATGATAAGGTTCTGCCCGAGCTGAAAGAGAAAGCAACAAAAACCGGTGATGCTATGGATGCTCAAAAGGTTAAGGATATGGCTGAACTAATATCACGGTTTGAAAAGAAAATCCATGATCTGAAGTTGAGTCGTATGATTGCAATTCAAAGCGCACCGCAGATTCGATTGATTCAGAATAATGATCAAACCTTAGTTGAGAAAATCCAAAGCTCAATAATGAATACTATTCCGCTCTGGAAAAATCAAATAGCTATAGCAATTACTATGCTTCGTCAGCAAGCGGCCTTAAAGCTTCAAAAGGATGTTACCAATACTACGAATGACCTTTTGGCACGTAACTCAGAGATGCTTAAGACCAGTTCGATTGATTTAGCCAAGGAAAATGAGCGAGGGATAGTGGAAATCGAGACCTTGAAAAAGGTTAATGAAGACCTAATTATAACTCTCGAAGAAACCCTGAAAATTCAGCAGGAAGGCCGTGCAAAGAGAACTCAGGTGGAAACTGAGCTTAAGACCATGGAAAATGATATTAAGAATAAACTGTTGGAAATGAAGGATAGGGTGTAAGCTAATAGGATAATGTTTGATTAGGCATAAATGGGGCGAGAGCCTTGACATTTGCTGTCTTTTAAGAATATAATTTATTGGATAATAAAATGAGAAAATGCGATGATCGGATCAGTAAGATTCTTGAATATTATCCTTAAAGAGAGCAGGGGTAAGGTTCTAATGTAGAGAAACCTAGGTGGAAGCCCGCAGGATAAAAGAATCTGAATATCAGCCGTGAGCAGCAGCCCGAAAAGACGGTAAAATCCGTTTGATTAAGGTGAGCCGGCGAAGGACCGTTATGCCTTTGAGTGACAGTTATTAGAATAGCACCTTTTAAACTGTAATTTGGGTGGTACCGCGAATGTTGCCTTTCGTCCCATACATGGATGAAGGGCATTTTTATTGCCGATAAATTGACAGGAGTATTTATTTAACTAAAAGAGAGGATTGATAAAATGTCGGTGGATTACGGAAAAACACTGAATTTGCCAAAAACTGATTTCCCCATGCGAGGTGGGCTTCCCGAAAAAGAGCCTCAAATGTTGAAGTCGTGGCAAGATAAGGATCTTTATAAAAAGCGTCTTAATAGGAACAGATTTAAAGGTAAAAAGTTCGTGCTCCATGACGGACCTCCCTATGCAAACGGGGGCATTCATCTGGGCACGGCCTTAAATAAGGTTTTAAAAGATATTATAGTTCGTTACTATGATATGAAAGGATACTTTGCTCCTTATATTCCCGGTTGGGATACCCACGGTCTTCCGACAGAGCTGAAAGCCATTAAAGAAAGAGGGTTGAACCGCCATGAAGTAGGGCCGGTGGTATTCCGTGAGGCTTGTGAAGAAATCGCAATGAAATATTTGGATATTCAGCGTGAATCCTTTAAGCGGCTTGGAGTTATGGGTGATTGGGACAACCCGTATATTACTCTTAAGCCTGAGTTTGAGGCCAAGCAAATAGAGGTATTCGGACAGATGGCAAAGCTAGGGTGCATCTATAAGGGAATGCGTCCGGTTTACTGGTGCCCTTCCTGTGAAACAGCTCTGGCAGAAGCTGAGATAGAATACCAAGATGATCCCGGCACCTCTATCTATGTCAAATTCCCTGTAAAAGACGATAAAGGTAAGTTAAAAGGTATAGTAGATACTCTAGATAACCTATATGTAGTAATATGGACAACCACTACCTGGACTTTGCCGGGCAACTTGGCAATATCTTTAAATCCTGAGTTTGTCTATGTTGTTGTAGAGGCCAATAACGAACGATATATTGTAGCGAAAGAATTGGCTGAAAATGTTATGAAAGCAGCAGAAATTAATGAATATAAGGTACTAGGCGAAATCATGGGTAGTGAGCTGGAATATATGGTTTGTGCCCATCCGTTCCTGGACCGTGAATCCCTTGTTATTGTGGGGGATCATGTTACTTTGGAAGCAGGTTCAGGCTGTGTTCACACTGCTCCCGGCCATGGCGCCGAAGACTTTGACGTATGTAAAAAATACCCTGGTATAGGTATAGTTGTACCGGTAGATGACAAAGGGCATATGACCAAAGATGCAGGACCTTTTGCAGGGCTGTACTATAAAGCCGCCAATAAGGCTATTTTACAGA
>JAAYNX010000003.1 GCA_012520615.1 Clostridiaceae bacterium
ATAAACGAAAGAAATATGCAGCTACAAGGAAAGAATTGATTTAACGTCAAATAGTATATAAAACATTGTTAAACTTAAATAAAATTTAGCTATTATCCCATGATTGACATTGAGTAAGCTCTACTGGTATAATACTAGAAAATAACTTAATATTCCCTGAACAAATGCAATGAAGGAGCAAGTTTTCCAACAAAAAATCTTTTTAGAGAGCCAATGGGTGGTGCAAATTGGCAGGATTTATGGAAACGGATCTCTCCCGAGCAGTTCTTCTGAAACTAGAGTAGGAGGAAACGGACAGCCCCGTTACAGGCAAAGGTTTGATTGAACCTAGTGAGGTCTTTATTGTGAGATAAAGATAAAATAGGGTGGTAACGCGTAGAGTATATCCCTCGTCCCTGTTGTATTATATAACGACGGTCCGAGGGTTTTTTGTATATATACGAATAATTGTTTGAATTCAAAAGATGCAGTAATTATCTAGAATATTGAATTGTATTAAAAGAGGTGAAAGACGTGAAGGCATCAAATGGAATTATAAAAAGTTTACTTGCTGAAAATGTTGATACAGTCTTTGGCTATCCCGGTGGTCATATATTAGAGGTATATGAAGCCCTTAGAAAGTCAAAAATCCATCACGTCTTAGTGCGTCAGGAACAAGCTGCTGCTCATAGCGCCAGCGGGTATGCAAGAATATCCGGTAAGGTGGGAGTATGCATTGCAACATCAGGCCCTGGAGCTACAAACCTCATTACAGGTATAGCAACAGCTTATATGGATTCGATTCCCCTTGTTATAATTACAGGTCAGGTCAATTCTTCCAAGATAGGCCGTGATATGTTTCAAGAGGCCGATATAACAGGAGCGACTGAATCTTTTACAAAGCACAGTTATTTGGTGAAAAACGAAAAGGATTTACCCAGAATAATAAAAGAAGCCTTCTATATTGCCTCAACAGGAAGGCCCGGCCCGGTGCTTATAGATATTCCAAGCGATATCCAAGCGGCGAAAATTGAAAAAACAATACTACCGGATATTGTTGATATAAGAGGTTATAAACCTACTACAAAAGGTCACGTGGGGCAAATAAAACGTGCTGTCAAAGCAATTTGCGATTGTAAGCGTCCTTTAGTAGTTGCAGGTGGAGGAGTTATACTCTCCCATGCAGAAGGTGAACTGTTAAACTTTGTTGAAAGAACCGGAATCCCAGTAGTGCATACCTTGATGGGTAAAGGATCTTTGCCGAGTCTTAGCCCCTATAATATTGGGATGATTGGAAATCACGGATTCAAAGAGGCTAACCATGCAGTTTCTAAAGCGGACCTTTTAATCATAATAGGGGCAAGAGTTGCTGACAGGGCATGGGGCGGAGTGGCCGATAAAATACGCGATGGTGTGAGAATAATCCATATAGACGTAGATCCTGCAGAAATAGGTAAAAACGTAGGTATACAAATACCTCTTGTAGGAGATGCCAAAACCATACTTGCTCAAATGTCTGAAAAGGCAGAAAAAATAGATACCGATGAATGGGTTAATGAACTTAAAAACAATAAAAGCATTATTAAAGGCAATAAAACCGGTTTGGTTAGTCCAAAGTATGCTATTGAGACAATGTCAAAAAAGCTGAATGATGATGCTATTATGGTTGCAGATGTGGGGCAGAATCAAATATGGGCGGCAAGATATTTTGAAGATAGAGTAGGCAGAAACTTTTTAACATCAGGTGGGTTAGGCACCATGGGCTATGGGCTTCCGGCAGCGGTAGGAGCAAAGATAGCAGCTCCAAAGCGCCAGGTTGTAGCTGTAGTTGGTGATGGCGGTTTTCAGATGAGCCTTAATGAACTGGGAACTATTTCTTCAAACAAATTGGGAATTATTATTCTTCTTTTAAACAACTCAAGGCTTGGGATGGTAAGAGAATTGCAGGATAAATTTTTCGGAAAGACCAGCGCTGTAGAACTGGATAATAACCCGGATTTTATCAAGCTCTGCGATGCTTACAATATTAAAGGTATAAGGGTTACAAAAGATTCAGAATTAGAAGATGCCTTTGATAAAGCAATCAAGCATAAAGGCCCATTTTTAGTGGAATGTGTGGTTGACCCTAACGAGAGCACCTTATAATAATCACATCAGTTAACAGACATTACAAAAGGCTGCTATCGATAAAAACATCATTATAAAGCACAATAATTGTAAAAATCAAATCTAAAGCAGGGAGTGAAATGTATGAACAGACACGTCCTTTCTGTACTGGTTGAAAACCAGTCCGGCGTACTAAGTCGTGTATCGGGCCTTTTCAGCCGAAGGGGCTACAACATTGACAGTCTGTCAGTGGGCGAAACTGAAGATCCAAAGGTATCTCGAATGACTATTGTTGTACGGGGTGATGATTACATTCTTGAGCAAATTAAAAAACAGCTTAATAAGCTCATTGATGTAATCAAGATTGTTGAGCTTAATACACAACAATCAGTGTTTAGAGAGCTTGCTATGATTAAAGTAAACACAACTATGGAAACACGAGCCGCTGTAATAGAAATTGTATCTATTTTCAGAGCAAACATTGTTGATGTATCAAATGAAACACTTACTGTTGAAATGACAGGAGACGAATCAAAAATCGAAGCTTTCATAAATCTAATGGACAAATACGGGATTGTGGAAATTGTTCGTACCGGACTAACTGCAATTGAAAGAGGAAGCAAGCAAATAAAAGATCAAAGGAAATTTGAGGAGGATTAATTATGGCAAAGATGTATTATGAAAAGGATTGCAATCTGAGTTTATTGGAAGGAAAAACAGTAGCTATAATCGGTTATGGCAGCCAAGGTCACGCACATGCACTTAATTTACATGAATCCGGAGTAAATGTCGTTGTTGGGCTATACGAAGGAAGTAAATCATGGAAACTGGCTGAAGATGCAGGGCTTAGCGTTGCAACAGCATCAGATGCTGCTAAACAGGCTGATGTTATAATGATTCTGGTAAATGACGAAAAACAGCCTAAGCTATATAAGGAAAGCATTGAGCCCAATCTCAGTGCAGGAAAGAGCTTGGTTTTTGCCCACGGATTTAATATTCACTTCGGACAAATTGTACCGCCCAGCGATGTAAATGTGTTCATGATTGCTCCAAAAGGCCCTGGACACACAGTAAGAAGCCAATTTCAGGAAGGCAGAGGTGTTCCCTGTTTAATTGCTGTATACCAAGATGCCACAGGAAATGCACACGATCTGGCTTTGGCTTATGCCGCAGGTATTGGTGGGGCAAGAGCAGGAATTCTCGAAACTACATTTAAAGAAGAAACAGAAACAGACCTTTTTGGAGAACAGGCAGTTCTCTGCGGCGGAGTATGCGAATTAATGAAGGCAGGATTTGAGACACTTGTAGAAGCTGGTTACCAGCCTGAAAGCGCATATTTTGAGTGTCTTCATGAGATGAAATTAATAATTGACCTCGTTAATAAAGGCGGCCTCAGCTTTATGAGATATTCAATTTCGGACACAGCCGAATATGGAGATTACGTAACAGGTAAACGAATTATTACAGAAGAAACCCGCAAGGAAATGAAAAATGTCTTAAGAGAAATTCAGGATGG
>JAAYNX010000176.1 GCA_012520615.1 Clostridiaceae bacterium
ATGTTGAAATTAGTTTTTAGTCAATTCCTATTTTACCACAGAAAGGACGATTCTTGTATTATTTTGTAGATCAAAATATTGTTTTTCAAGGTTCAGTTCACTTTCTGAAGTGGGAAACTTGAGTTACATAACAAAAGACTTATTGAGCATTGAGATGTTCGATGCTTTTAACCATATAAAGAGGTGTAATTATTTGCCAGAGTGGTTAAAAAGAGCTGTTTTTTACCGTGATAATGGGAGATGTCAGCATTGTGGAATTGATCTTAGCGGTCTTATTTGTATAAACGACGATAAAACACTTCAGTTTGATCATATTATTCCCCTTGAACAAGGTGGGACAAATGATGCTACAAACTTTCAATTACTGTGTTCAGATTGCAACTTAACAAAAAACGGAAATATTTACCGACCAAATTATTTTTACCAAATGTATTGGTAATGTCGTTAGCTTATAATTTATATATGATGATAAGTTACCATGACTTTTTTTATTTAATAGTAAAAAAGACTAGGATTAACACAACTAAAGGAAGGTGAGATGGATTTTGAATAAGCGAATTGTATTTGATAGTAAAGAACAGGTTGATAAACTGAGAGAAAGCATAGTAAGAACAACAGATACTAAGCTGAAAGAGCTATGGCAAAGTGGAAATGGTATAGATTTTCTAAGAAAAATAAAATTTGAACCATGTGGTTATGACCCTTTATTTGAGCATGGCACAAACTTTATAGAACAAACTAATCAAACCTTTACATATTTAGTCTGCCTCGCAGCGGTAGAAATTCTTCTGTCAAAGCATCCATTGCATAGGTTTGTGGTAAATTTTGGTACTGAATCTGGGTATGATGTGATTTCCGAGGATGAAAGTATAATCTGCGAGTGTTTTGCAGCAACAACTCCTGACAGTAATAATAAGCTAGAACATGATATGCTTAAGGTTTATGCAAATAAAAATGCCACCTTAAGATATGTAATCTATTATGTAGCAAACGCTAAAGAAAAGCATGTAGAGAATGTCCGACGTAAATATAGTAGCGTTGAAGTAATGTCTTTAAAAAACTTATAAAACTTATAGATAAGGAGGGTGTAGAATTATGCCGGATTACTTAGATTATCAAAAATCAATAGCAGCAGAGTTCAAAGCCTTTGAGAAACGTGTGCGGAACTTAATAGATAAAAGTCATTGGGGTGAAGAGGGTCACTTTAAAGAAGTAGTATTGATGAATTACTTAAAGCGTATTCTTCCCAAGCACCTATCTGTGGGGACAGGTTTTGTTAGAAATGAAGATAAGTTAACAAAACAAATTGACATTATCATTTACAACAATACTTTTCCGGTATTATTTTCTGAGGGTGACTTCGTTGTAACTACAAGTGCAAATGTCATTGGTATCATCGAAGTTAAAAGCAAAATAGTCCCAAGTGCTTTATGTGAAATTATTGAAACTGCAAATAATAATGCAGAAATCATTGTAGGGCAATCAGATATGAACTTATTCAATGGCATTTTTTCGTATAATTTTGAATCTACTCCTATGAGATATGCAGACAAGCTTAATGATCATGATTTCAGTGATTTGGTGAAAAAACAAAATTTTAATCAGGTTACATCAAGGAAATTATTTTATTGTGTTAACCATGTAGCATTAGGAGATAAGTATTTCATCAAGTTATGGCCGTTAGGGCAGGACGAAGAGGGTAAAGAGAGATTTCTTTCTGAGAATCCAGCTAATTATGCACCTTACTACAGTTTATACAATATGGAGTATGGTTTGGCTTTTTCATATTTTTTATCAAACTTACAGGAGTTTATAATCAAAGTTGCTACGAGTAATTTTGACAAAGAGCTTCCAAATGAAATGAAAGGCTTTCTATATCCAATCAAAGAAGGAAAAGAAATTTGTCTTTTTGAAAGAATCTATTTAAACAAAAAAATATAAATAAAAAAAATAAGGACAAGCTGTACAAGCTCGGAACTTAAGGATGAATAGGTATGGTAAAAAGACTGTTATCATAATCAATATTGGTGATTCAAACTATCCGTATTTCGTTGCTAAATATACTTTGCAACTTATAGGCTCCAAGGGACTAAAAAATAGGGCAGAATATTAGTAAGCGGTGGAACAAATGCCGTAGTGTAGAAACCTCCTTTGTTTGATATCATTTAAATAATAAATATCAGACAGGAGGTTTTTCAATGGCTAAAAGGGATTTGGAGCTTGAAAGAAAGTGGAAATTAAAATTTGATGAGTATAAGAAAAGTGGGCAAAGTATTAAAGCGTGGTGCAAAAACAACGGCATTATACATACCACATTTCGTTACTGGATAAAAAGGTTTACTCCATCAGAAGAGTTTCCACTAGTAAATACTCAGTTTGCCAAGGTTATGCTAGAACCCAACTGTACCAATAACAAAGATGCAAGCACGACCTGTGAAGCCTTTTCAAAAGCTGAAGCAACAAAACAGATGCAAACTCAATCTTCTGAATTTCAAGTATTTATCAATAATATCAGGGTGATAGTTCCGGTTGATTTCAGTCCAGTAGCACTTGTAGGACTAATGAAGGTGCTGAAGACATTATGATGAAGTATATAGCTGACGGAGCAGACTATATTTACCTTGCCTTAGGTACGACGGATTTTCGCAAACAGCAAAACGGGCTTGTCTCATTAGTTGCACTTAAATTTAAGCTTGATCCGCATGCTGGTACAAGTGTATTTCTATTTTGTAATAAACGTCACAATTCATTACGTGCATTAAGATGGGACGGAAATGGCTTTATACTTGTTACAAAATCACTCACTGATGATATGAAATTCCAATGGCCAAAGAATCAAGGTGAAGTACGTAACATAACAAAACGTCAATTAGAATGGCTTCTTTCAGGATTACAGATTGATCAGAAAAAAGCACACCCTGAAAACGTTAATACAGATGGAATTACTTACTGAAAATGGTGCAAAACACTAGCAAAAACGCTGATTTTCTGGTATAATTGTAACGATTTAATTCACCAGAAAGGAGGCTAGTACATGCAGTCTGCCGACGAAAAAGATTTGCGTATCAAACAACTTGAATATGAAAAACAAGAAATGCTGGAAAAGATAAGTCGACTTGAGCATAATGTTGAAGTTCTCACACAAGCAGTGCTGCATGCAGCGAAGAACAAGTTTGGTGTATCAAGTGAAAAAACACCTCAAACACAATGGCAGTGTTCCATTTTTGGTGAAGAATACCCAAATGATTTAAACTTAATTGATACTCGTGTAATAAATATTAAAGAGCATAAAAGACCTGTTAGGAAAAAAGGAGATCGAGAAAAGCTGACAGCAGAACTTCCACATGAAACCATTGAGTGTGTTCTTAACCCGGAAGAAGCCGTTTGTCATATATGCAACAGCGAAATGAAGGTAATAGGCAAGAAAAAAATAAGGTCTGAAATGGAATATATTCCTGCAAAGCTTGTAATGAAAGATTACGTCCAGTTCGTCTATAAATGCATTAATTCCGGAAAAACAGATGAACATCCGGATGATGTAATATATAGTGCACCTGTACCTGCCCCGGTATTGACTCATTCCATTGCATCACCTTCAAGCGTAGCGTGGATTATGTATCAGAAATATATGCTTTCTGTACCATTCTACCGTCAGGAACGTGACTTTAAAAGGATGGGTGCTCCATTAAAGAGAGATACTATGGCAAACTGGGTGATACGATGTGCTGAATATTGGCTTAAACCTTTGTATGACAGGATGCACAAACAGCTTTTGAAATGTGATGTAATCATGAGTGATGAAACCACTTGGCAAGTTCTCCGTGAGGAAGGCAAGAAAGCATCCAGCAAATCATACATATGGATTCATCGGAGTGGAAGTTGTGAAGGTCCTCCTATTATACTGTATGAATATACTCGAACCCGTTCAGGCGATCACGCTAAGAAATTCCTTTCAGGATTTAGCGGTTTTCACGTTTCAGACGCTTACGATGGGTACGAGAAGGTGGAAGGTATTACCCGTTGTCTATGTTTCAGTCATCTGAGAAGATATTACATAAATGCCATTCCATTAGATTCAGGTAAAAAGGAGATTCCTGGCTCAGGAGGTGCAATAGGTCGAGCCTATTGTGACAAGCTATTCAAGTTTGAAAAGAAATGGAAGATGCTGTCGCCTGAAGAACGAAAAAAGAACAGGCTTATTTATAGCGTCCCAGTGTTGGAGGCCTTTTTCGCATGGGCAGAAACAACGAATACTTATCAAGATGACCTTAAAAAGGCCTTAAAATACACATTAAACCATAAGAAGTACTTTACAAATTTCTTACTAGACGGAAGGATTCCACTATCTAATAATTTGAGCGAAATCGCAGTAAAACCCGTAGCTCTGACAAGAAAGAATGCGTTATTTTCAGATTCGGTTGAGGGTGCAGAAGCATCTGCGCTTGTATTTAGCATCATAAATACAGCATCGGCCAACAATCTGGATACTTACAAGTATCTCGAATATATCTTCCGCCAACTGCCAGACCTTAGATTTACACCAGATGACCCTGTACTGGACGAATATTTGCCTTGGTCTGAAAAGGTACAGCTAGAATGTAAAATACATAATACAAGTGAGAAACAGGAGGATTGCAGTGAAACAGCCTAATATTGATTATATGATGAACATGACAAAGGAATATCTCAGTGGGAAAATGGATGTGATTGATTATACTCTGGATTTTCCATATGAACTGGATCAGCGATATCGAAAAATGCACCGGGAAGATGATGATTATTGTGATTTGATATATGAATGTCTCTATGAAGAAGGTGTTGCCATGTATCATGAGTTATCGGACGGGGAATTTAAAAAGTTGATACGTAAGCAATATAACTATATCAGAAAGATTGCTAAAGAAGGATTTTATTAAAAAGCAGCTCCAAATTTAACCAGTGGAGCTGCTTTTTTTGGACTACGTATGGTGTTCCATCGCTTACGAAATATTTAGACGGGATGAGTGGGAAGAAACGGATATTGATTTAGTAGAAGCAGACTTGGAGAGACCTTCCGAAACTATTAATGGATATAGTTGGGAGTCTACAACTACTTCCTATGATATTTCACCAGAAATTTTTTATTTGCATGAGAAAGCAAGATTAGAGGTTTTTGCCAAGTTAGAGCCTGAATCAGATAGGGAAAATAAAATACATCCTGAATGGTATGGTAAATGGTGTGTATATTGCAAAATTTGGACACGGGAATATCCTGAAGAAATTTGTCCAAAATGTGGTAAGGAATTACTACCTTTACCACTGAATGAGGACTAATAGTTGATTCATAATTAACCAGCAAGCTGGATACAATCAATGTGTCCAGCTTTTACATTGCCCGAAAATAAATTTTTGTGTAATAGTAGTTTCAATTTTGAGAGGCTTTTCTTAAAACTTCAATTTCTTCAGAGGTTAAGCCAGTTGCCTTAGTAATTGAGTCTGAATCAAGCTCCATTGATATAAGATTTTTTGCAATTTCTAGTGCTTTTTCCTTTTTTGCAGAGCTGATCATATTAGCCCTTTCATGCAAAGAATCTTCTCTAGCTTTATATAAGGCTAGTGTTTCAGCATCAGTGCTCAAATATTCTAGTTTCTTTTCTGCTCTTTTAATAGCGCTATCCATTTCAATCAACTCCTTTAACTCTTCTTCCGACAACATTTTGTCAAAGAATTTCAACCAACGGTGTAGGGCATTACCCTTTAAGTCTTTTTCTTTCAAAGCCTTGAATTTAGGCGTTTCAATAAAGTGAATTTCTATCAAATCAGTCAAAAGATAGTTTTCTTCTGCATCTTCCCAAAGATGATACTTTGAATGAAACTTATCCAAATCAAGAAATTCAAAATCCAGTATATTTATAGTAATTACCTTAGAAAGGTTTATATAATCATCACCTTTTTTAATTCCTTCAAGGAAAAGCTTTCCCCAATAAAACATCGTTCTTTTTTCCACATTATGTTGATTGGTAAGCTGAACCTCAATATCAAGCTGCATACCGTCGGCTGTTTTTGCTCTAACGTCAAGTCTACCTGATTTGTCAGAAATCATTTCCTTTGTTAGCTCTTTATTATCAACAATTTCTAAGTCTACAAGTTTTTTTCGATCATCAGCATCAAGAACAGCATTAAGGAACGCAATTAAATTATCCTTACTTTCTTCTTCCCCCATTATTCGTTTGAAAATATAATCGTTTAAAGGGTTTAGCCTTTGCATCTTAAAAGCAACCTCCATTTCTTCTTCCTCTAAATATAGTATATCATTTTTATATCATGAATAACAGAAAAATGTATTTCTACGAAGCTGCCCCAGAGTCCCGGACGAAGCAAATCCTTGGGCCTTTTGCCCCCCCATTCTTTAGAAACACTGACGGAGTCGTGCTTAAAGAGTCTTCGCATATGCATTTAAAGTGACTTGCAGAGCCAGAGCAGAAAGGGAATACGATATAGATATTATCGTATTCTCTTCCTGTCCTGTAAGTAATTTTACGCTTTATCAGATCATTTAATCACTATATTAACCTATTAATACATGCTTCTTATCAGACTAAATGGTATTTTCATTGCCCAAATTATTGATACTTATTACATAAATTTTAGATCAAATAATACTAACTTTATAAATCTGGCAGTATGTATATATAAGTTTTAATAAATTCATAATTTATATATAGGCATTTATAACAAAGCATTTATATTCGCTTCAACTTGGGCATACTCTTCTAAACACTGTTCATATTCTGCAAGGAGAAATTGTCTTTTATTCATAACCTTATAATTTATTATCTTAAGCTCATTTGGACCACTAAGCAGTAATTTTTCTAATTTGAATTTTTCCAATTTTATTTCGTTATCAATTTTTAAAATAAGTAATGGATCAATAGGTTGGTTAGGATTAAAAGTAAACTTCTTTTCAATAGATTGTTTCCATCTCAATAGTTTACCAGTGTAAACAGGACCAAAACCTTGTATTTTCATAATTGCTTGTTTTTCAATATCTAAAGCGGTTTGAATTCCATATGATTGAAGAGTAGCCTTTCTACCAGGTCCAATTCCTTCTATTGATGCCCGATCTAAATCAAAGCCATCTAAAAATTTTTCCAGTTGATGTTTATGACGATCTTGATTAAGTTGACGCATTTTTTTCTCTCTTTGAGAATGTAAATTTTGATAGTCTTGTTTTACTTTTGAAAGTTCATCCATCTTCTTACAAAACTCAATTTCTCCAGCTTCAAGTTTCCATTTTTCCTCTAGATTTCTCAAACGTTTTTGGATTAATGAAAAAGAGTTATTAACTTCAGACTTTATGCTACTGTATTCACTTTGGGAATACACGGAAACAGTAACAATAATAATAGAAATAGCAATTCCCCAAAATACTCCTGCAATTCCAAATTGAATTATTCCAGCAATAATGATACTTAAAATAATTATAAATATAATTGCTAATCGTAATTTATGTTTGATAGAACTCCTCTTTATTCTAGGATCAGGCTCTGCAGAGTAGTTTTTCATGTTTGGTAGTTTAGGGGCTTGCCCCGGAGACTGAATTTGAGTTATTTGATTCCAAACAATAGATATATTAAAACCTTTTTTGCTTTCTAAGTTTAATTCAGCAAAATTAAATAAAATAATGCCGGTTTTTGACTCGATTTCACACCATGGACATGTATGAACTGATTTTAAATACATGTGCGTGTTATTATTGCTACATTTTTTAAGTTCTTTACTTTGCTCATCTAGTGCGTTTACCCATTCTTGGGGCTTAGGACGATTATTTACCTTTATACCCTCAGGCGAAAAAGCCTGTTCAAATAGGCTTGCAAGCTTAGGGGTAAGATTAGATAGTGATAGCGTATTTGGAGGTTGTTTCATCTGCTTAAGTTTTGCAGAAATACCATAAGCAAAGCGAAATTCTTGAATCGCCTTTTCTAAAGGCATTTCACCTGTACCTAGGAAACTTCCCGAAAAAGGATGCCTTCCCATAAATAATAATTGAAAGATTAAAACTGCAAGTCCAAAGTTATCATGATTTTGTGTTCTTGTAATTCCTCTAAAAGACTTTATATTTTGGAACTCTGGAGGTTGATGAGTGGAAACACCAACTTCACAAAGTAGCTTTTGTCCGCGGTCTTCTATTTGAAAACTATCACAATCAATAAGCATAACGGTTGCTTTATCTGATACGACAACATTACCATGATTTACATCTCCAATAACGTGTCCATATTCATGCACAACACTAAAAGCACGTGCCAAATTTGCAGCTGTATGAAGTAAAAAAGGCCATCCGGCATTTGGAAACTCACTCAACCTAGATTTAGGACTATAAAGTTTGTGAATATCTTTAAATCCTGATACATTTGACATTAACAACCCAATAATTTGCCCATTTGATTTGCTATGAATTGTATCTAAAGGCCAAGCAGCTACTTTTAATATTCGGTCATTTTTTAAATTTATAGTATAGGAATTTGCATTTTGAAAGTTCGCCCGAAGGGTGCTAAGTTCATAGTATAGGAATTTGCATTTTGAAAGTCCGCCCGATAGGGCGATAAGTTCAAATACTCCAAAGAAAACCAAGAGCTATTAAAAATGCAATTCCCATAAACAACGGTATAATGCCTCAAGAACTTAAAAACTTTTTAAAGCTTTGCAAAGACAGAGATAAAAATGTGCAACTTGTTAA
>JAAYNX010000244.1 GCA_012520615.1 Clostridiaceae bacterium
AGGAGGCTCATTGTCAAGAGGATCGTGGAATAAATGCGGAAACTTGGCACGTTCTTCACTTTTCAAGGTCCATTTCAGTCCAAAATTGCTAAATGTCATTTTTTCATAAGTTACTTTACACTATCCTATATTTTTTATTAAGCAGATTATCTGCTAATAAACAATATATAGAATTACCTTTTATGAGTTCTGTGTCTAAAACTATGTTTTGTGATGTCATATGATTTTCAATGTTTTGAATTAAAAGTTCCACACTTTTAAGAGCAATTTCATTCGAGGGTTGTTTGACTGTTGCTAATGTAGGATTATAGTATTTAGTGGCTTGGATACCATCGAAGCCGATAATTGAGATATCTTCCGGCACTGACAAACCATTGTTAAATATTGCTTTAGCTGCACCAATAGCCATTACGTCCGACATAGCAAAAATAGCAGAATACTTATTCCCTGATTTAAGAGAATTTTCAACCGCCATATAGGCATCTTCATATGTGAATTTTGACTGTATAAAAAGCTTTTCATCGAATTTAAGCCCATGTTCTTCGTGGCTTTCTAAGGCACCCGTATATCTCTTGTAAATTGAGTCTCTATCAAGTAACTGGCCACCAAGAATCGCAATCTTTTTATGCCCCATTTCGATTAAATAATCAATAGCCTTCTTTGCGCCTGCTTTATCATCAATACAAACACTGGAGACATTACTTAAATTCAAACCTTCGGCTGACATGGTTGAAAACACACAAGGTACTTCTATTTCTTTGAGAGTGTCAGTTTTTAACGAAGGACTACCTCCCAAAAAAATGACCCCGACAGCTTTTCTTTCGGATATCAGTCTAAAAGCAATATCAACTTCGTTTTCATTTTCATCAATAAAGGTTACTAAAGGGATATATTTTGTTTTTATAATTTCTGATTGAATTTTTTCAATGATTTGCCCAAGGAACTGATTATTCATGCCTTTTACTATTATACAGATAATGTTAGAGCTTATTTGTTTTAAACTTTTTGCATTTGCATTAGGAACATAGCCATATTCATCGATAACAGACAATACTTTTTGCCTAGTCTTTTCGCTGACATCAGGCATATTGTTTATGACACGAGAAACAGTACTGACAGAAACTTTTGCAAGTTTTGATATTTCTTTTATTGTTGTGTTTGGCATTGATTTGCACCCCACTTTTATTATAAATATTAATGCGGTATCGTTCCCGGTATCGATACCGGAACCGTTACCAACTTTTGTAATTATATAATATGATATTTTTGTTGTCAATGAATTTTTATTAAAAATTTTAATAAAAAAAAATAATGTTAAAGAAGTGAACCTTGTGCCAATATTGGAATGGCTTTTATGAAAATATTAGAATTCTAAAAATAAAGGCGTCTGAAACATTGCAACAGACGCCTTAAAGTTTTTATTAAATGACTCAGAACCATTTAAATTACGGGCAGTGTTTCATACCCTTTCTCCAGCAATTCATCCGGGTATTCAACATCCACAAGGTTTCCGCTCAAGTATTCTTCATAGGCGGTCAAATCAAAATTACCGTGGCCGCTCAAGCAGAATAAAATGCTCTTTGACTCACCTGTTTCCTTGCACTTGAGGGCTTCATCAATTGCAGTTCTGATAGCGTGGGCGGATTCGGGGGCAGGCAGTATAAGCTCTGATTTAGCAAATTGGATGGCTGCCTTGAAAACATCTGTTTGATGAACAGACCTGGCACCTATAAGACCATCCCGATACGCTCTGCTCACCAAAGAAGATGCTCCATGGTAACGAAGCCCTCCTGCGTGGATACCGGGAGGCATGAAATCATGTCCTAAAGTGTACATTTCCATAATAGGCGTAAAATGTGCCACATCCCCATAGTCAAAAGCGAATCTGCCCTTGGTTAAGGTAGGACATGCCGCAGGTTCAACTGCCAGTATCTCTGTCTTCTTTCCGTTTCGAATCTTGTCATGTAAGAAGGGGAATGCCAAACCGCCAAAATTACTGCCGCCTCCGCAGCAGGCGACCACTATATCAGGATATTCATCCACCTTCTCCATTTGTTTTATAGCCTCAAGGCCAATTATGGTTTGGTGAAGAACTACATGATTTAAAACACTTCCAAGAGCGTAATTTGTATCTTCATGTGTAGCTGCATCTTCCACAGCTTCACTTATGGCAAGCCCTAAGCTTCCCATATAATCAGGGTCTTTTTCAAGAATATTTCTGCCGGACTGAGTAAGATTACTCGGGCTGGCAAAAACATTCGCCCCATAGGTTTCCATAATCAGTTTTCTGTAAGGCTTTTGCATAGCGCTTACTTTAACCATGTAAACGGTACATTCCATACCGAAAAGCTGGGTTGCTACAGCTAAAGCTGTCCCCCATTGGCCTGCGCCGGTTTCGGTTGCCAGACGTTTTATTCCCGCTTTGTGGTTATAGTAGGCTTGCGGAATTGCACTATTTAACTTATGGCTTCCCGAAGGGTTATTGCCCTCATATTTATAATAAATACGGGCAGGCGTGTCCAGAAGCTTCTCAAGATTATAGGCACGGCAAAGAGGTGCAGGCCGGAAGGAACGGTATAGTTCACGAACTTCCTCCGGAATTTCAATAAAGCGTTCAGTGGATAATTCTTGTTCTAATAAGGACACAGGAAATATAGCCTTCATGTCGTCAAGTGCGACAGGCTCTTTTGTTTTTGGGTTTAAATAGGGACTTAAATCTGGAAGATCCGCCCGAAGATTATACCAACTTTCGGGTAATTCCTTTTCGGATAAATGGATACGATAGGGTACATGCTTTGCACTCATAGCTTAACTCCTCTCATCTCTTCTCTTCTTTCTGATTCATCTCTTCTGATACTCTTATTTATTATATTGATTTTTGCATCCCTCTTGACACAAAACATCCATATAATTTTTTACATACTACCATAACTTGTTTTGAAATGTCAACTGTATTAATGGCATATTTAAGAGGAAGACTGAAAAATGGCATCCTAAGTCTTTGGAAAGCTTTATACCTTTACTTTTAACGAAAACTTGTTTATCATGTGACATACAGGCAGGTGTTAGTATTATGAACAAATTTGACCGGTTTTTAAGGCACAGGCAGAGCTTGCTGATACAGTACAAGATGGGCGACATGACAAAGAACGAGTTTATAGAAGATAACTATAGATATATGGAGAGTCTTGGCATTAAGCCTTTTACAAGAATAGATAATGTTAAAAAAGCCATTTATAACTATCATTATTATAATGTCAGCGCTAAGTACTGGCAATGGATTGCTCGTGATTCTAGAAATACCGAAAAAGAGCGTCAGGCATACTTAACCGAATCCTTGAATTTATATTACAATAAGGATAACGCCACCCTGTCTTTATTAAGGCTAATTGATTTTAAAGCGGAGGCTTACTATGTTCGGGTTAAGTCTCATAGGCTAAAGGATAAGCTTATTGAGATTGTAATTAAGGACCCTGATATCCTGCTTGAAATCAACGCTTTCTATTCTGTCAGCGGCCTAAATGAGAATGATTATCTTATACTTCACACAAAAAGTGCGTTTATTGCAAACGCACTTAAAGCAAACGGTATTTTAGAAGACGATAAAAGAAAATCATTAACCGATAATTATATAAATCAAAAGTATTAGGTTTGAAATTTTAGAATAAGTGTGTCAGCGCTAAGGATATTCCACTAATAAATATCCATATTTTAAACGATTTCTTTCTTGTCCATAACGAATAAATTGTCAGGACACTGCCGCAAAACAATACGAATATCAGCCAAGCACTCTGAATTCTTAATGGTGTAAAGCCAAAGCAGGAGATATACAGCATTAGTTTGGAAAAAGCCGTAATAGAAAACAGAATACTCTCGGCAAGAATAACGGAGCACATTATCATAGCCAAGCTATTATGGCGAATATCCACATTGCTGCTTTTTATAACAATCCATAGCAGAATAAAATTCAGACCCATTATTTTACACAGTTCAAAGAAGCCCTGTCTGGCATATTGAGCAACAGTGAATCCCTCTGGCAATGTCCGTGTAAATGCGCCGAATATATAGGACCCCTGTATGAAAAAGAATACCAGGTAAAGAATACAGAATCCAGCCAGCATGATTATCCAAACTTTTGCCGGTACTTTTTTTAAATCATCCAATTTAAGCAAAATATATTCTTTTTTATTTTTTAGTTTAGTAGTATCCTCTCTATTGGTACCGACAATAAGCCCATAAAGGTATGCCCCAACAGGAAGACTTACAATAAACCTGAGGGGAAATTCACTGTAGATGTCAAAACTCAAATAATTAAGGAGATCACCCAGAAGCCTGTTAAAGGTTTCGTCAGCAGAGGCCAGTAAGTTTCCGGCTGCGTAGAATAATATTAGCCCAATGGCAACAGCTATCCAGGTACTTGTTCTTTCATTTTCTTTCCCTTTTTTATTAATTTTTGAGGTAATAATTGACCATATTACTTTGATTCTCAGAAAAAAATGTTTTAACGGAAATACAAAGAACCCATTTAATATATCAAGCGGGGTAAAAGGTCCGCTCCCATCTTCCATAAGTCTCCCCGATTGTAATATCAGCCAGTGTACGGCATAGCCATGGATAAAAAACAGTGCAAGTCCATCTCCCCATACTTGATTTCTACCAAGAAACATGGATGCTAATATTACTGAAATACATCCCAGCCAGATAAAGCTTTCTATTTTCAACGGCTCAGGACTCGTTTTTAATTTTCGATTTAGGTTACATAAGGAGTTTTTATAATAAAGCTCCACTGATATACAAAACAATACCGTGAAAATAGCTATAATTGCATACCAGCTTCCATTTTTGTAAGTTCCATCATAGTAAGACGGTAAAATAATATAAGTATAAAGAAATGCAATAGGAAAACTAAATAACACTGCAATTTTTTCAGTTTTTGACGGCTCTAATGAGTTTCCATACAGCCGGGGTAAATCAATATTCTGAATATCTTCATTTACATTATTATTAGCCATATTATTATCCATGTTTGCAATCCTTATTCGAAGCCTCCTATGTTTTTATGGGTAAAATATATCATAGTATATATTTAACGTCAATTTATTGCTATTCGATATTTTTTTCGAAACACAGCATATGATTTAAATTTAATATTAGATTTGACAATTATAATTCTTTGTTAAAGATAACACACTTCTGTAACAAGCATAGTATGTACTAAAATTAATGTATATAATTAACTAAGTGTTTAGTTAGTATAAGGGGGATTTATGAACAAGCGAGATGCCGTAGAAACAAAGGCAAGGATTTTATCCGCTGCAGAAGATATTTTTTCAGAAGTTGGATTTGATGGTGCCAGAGTAGATGATATTGCCAAGGACGCTGGTGTAAATAAGGCGCTAATTTATTACTATTTTAAAAGCAAAAATGAAATATTGGAAACGCTTTTTTCAAGCCTTATTGAAGATGTCAGAAAAATGCTTATCGAATCAATGGAACGTACACCAGATGTGTGTGGAGATGACGGGTATAGAGCGCTATTCGATGTATACATTCGGTTTGTATCTCAAAAGAGAAAAATCATTAGGGTCGCTGTTGCAGAGTCCGCTAAAATGGATGCAACGAGTTCCATTGTTATGGAACTTGGCAATTTGATTATTAACGCAGAGATTGAAGTTCTTCGGAAAGAATATGAAAAGAAAGGTCTACATTTTCCCAAAGATAAACAAGAACTACTGGTGATGGAGTTTTTTACAGGTCTAACCCCTTTCTTAAGCTATGCCCTATACAAAGATCAATGGGAAAATCAATACGGACTCAGCGAAAAAGCATTACAGGATTACTTTTATCAAGCCTTTAAAAAAGCACATTTAGCGGCTCATTTGTCAGAGTAAAAAATTTTACACGTTATTAACTAAGTAGTTAGTATAATAATGAGGAGGCATTAGCAATGAAATCAAATGAAAGGATTAAAGAGCTTATTAATAAACTATATAGCCCGAAATCAGATGCAAAAAAACGAAATGGAAAAATGGATCTACAATCAGATGATGTATGTATATGGGGTTGAAACACCTTTTGAATATTTAAAAACGCTTAAAAAATACAAATGTACAAAACATGTTTCGCAAAATGTTACACAAGATGTATTGATTTTAGCTGGTGCCGAAGATCATATTATTCCTTTAAGAATGTATAAACGCCAGTTTAAGGCACTAACAAATGCAAATAGCGTTACTGGCCGTGTTTTTACGAAAAAAGAACGTGCATCAAATCATTGTCAGGTCGGCAATATCGGGCTGGCATTGCATTATATTGTTGACTGGATTAATAGTAAATTATAATGCAGCGGTAACAAATTATCGAATCAGAGCAATTTGATAGCGAAACTATTTATCAGTGCCTTCTCGAGATCTGATGGAACCTCTTCCCCATTCTTAATAAACACTTGCTTTTGCCTTTCAAGAACTTCTACACCATCGGTTAATGAATATTCTTTTATTCTTACGTTGATGCGCAGAAAGATATAAATACTACAGCATAACTTGATACAATGCACAGCATATTTGCTTCGATTGTTCATCATCATATTACCTGTTCAGGGATACGCCAGGCTGTGCGAAACTCTTTTACTATAAAATTATTCATACTTGTTTATCCAGTTTTTATTAGGCGGCGTGCCTGCCTGCGATTTAAAGCGGAGCATGGATTGCGTAGCGAGCGCGACTTGAAAACCGGACGTTTTCACGGAGCGCTAAATCGCTGCAGGCTACAGCCGCTACAATTGCAGAATTGAATGCAAGTGATTAGTTTTTGCACAGTCTGTCATATTAAAACACAATGCTACTTAAAAACAACAAAATTAGATGAAATCATCTCCTTCTGCTGATATAATAAAGAGCTGGGGGGTATAAAATGAATGGATTTAAGCCTTTAAATATCCGCTTGCTTTCTATTGCCGGATTTTCATTCCTCTTTGCCTATATTCTGTCCTTCCTATTTGAGGGAAAGGTGCTATATAGCTTGCTGGATCTGCATGGAACAGATGTTTCCGGTTTCATACTGACTGCCATTATCGCACATTTTGCAGGACTTCTCACCTGTGGTTTGTTTGTCAGAACTCAGGCGGCAGCTAAAAATATGGTGCTTGGCGGTATTGGTTTATGCTTAGCCGCTACTGTCCCCTTCTTTTTTGTCCCGTCCGCTTTATGGGCAGGAGGCCTGATCATCGGAGGATACACCAGCGGCTGCGCGGTGGCGGCATGGGGATATTTTCTCAAGGCCTTTACACACAAGAACGGGCGCATTAAATCCTGCGCCGACGTTCTGATTTATTCCAATCTGTTGATGATTGCAGTCAACGTGGTTGCCATGAACAAATCGCCATTTATCGGGCTAAGCCTTGCAATGCTTTGCCTTGTAATCGGTATGGCCTCCATATGGATGCTGCCGGCAGGGCAGGAGAATGAGCAGAACCAAACAATCAAAAAGAAGACGCATGGCAGCATTAAAAACCCACTAACATTGCTGTGTCTTTTTGTCTTTATCATTACAATCAATTCCGGACTGATGTATCAGGTCATCAACCCCGCTTTTGAGCATCTAACGGGGCTAGTGAGCTGGTATTGGGCGGTGCCTTATATCGTGGCGCTCGCCATTATGCGCAACCTTCCCATGAAAGCGAAGCGTTCCAGAATTTTGTATATCGGAATGGCAATGATTATGGGAGCGTTCATTAGCTTTATGCTGTTAGGGCGAAAGACTTCCGACTATCTGATCGTGGATACGCTGATGCTCGGTGCTTGCGGTATTTTTGACCTGTTTTGGTGGAGTATTCTAGGAGAAATGTTGGATTTCACCGATAATCCAGCGCAAACCTTTGGCATCGGTCTTTCTGCCAATGTATTCGGCGTCCTTTGCGGAGGCGTCCTGGGAATGGTCGTGACATCCATTGGACTTTCCGGCGCGGAGGTTGCGGTAATTGCCCTTACTGTGGTTTGCGTTACACTGGTTTTGTTGCCGCCCCTTAACAACCAGCTTGTTCTACTGCTGAAAAGTCATGCCTACCTTGCAGCTTATGACAATATGAGCCAATCACAACAAAAAGAAGTTGTCCTTAATGTCAAAACCATTAACCCGCTGACAGTTCGAGAGCAGGAGGTATTGCAGCTAATTCTTTCCGGAAAATCTAACCGGGAAATCGCAGTATCTTTGTGCATCAGCGAAAATACTGTAAAAACTCATGCGAGAAATATTTTTTCAAAATATGATGTAAACAGTCGAGCAGAGCTCATCAGCACCCTACTGAAGAACCAAACTGGCCTCTAAAGCTAAATATTATCTTATTTATCATCATGAATAAATCGACAAATTTCATATTGGTGAAATCTTGATATCTTTCAATAGTCGCAAAAATTTTCGCACAAATCTTTGACATTGAAATTTTAAACACTGGATTTAATTAGCCTCTCACCCAAAAGTGTGATGGCTTTTTTGTCATTTCATCCTTTTGGACGATGTTTTTTCAGCCTGCCTTAACTATAATTTACATTGGAGTGTACTGGGAGAAGGGGGGATGGGAAAAATGAACTTAATCCGCAAACGCCGCAATGGATATGCCTTGTTATTCGTAGCCAGTATTTGTTTGGCTATGTGGTTCGGTGCGGCATTTATGTTAGAAGCGGTTTTCATTTTCGGAGTTATCGGTGCCATCTCTCTTATGTTACTGGTGAGACAATGTCGTCTGCTTTATTATGCAATACTCATCTGTGACAATCGCATCCTAGCAGTACCATCCGCTCTCATCTCTACTTCGGACTGTCAAATGAAAAAAAGTACCGTGGAAACTATCATATCTACTTTCGGTATTCTAATTGGCAACGAAATCTACCGATGGGGTCTCAACGGGGTGCATGGAGTACTGTTGCACGCTACCCAAATAGATCAGAAACGAATATACCTGACCTTTGGTGATGCAGCCCGGACAATACGGGTAGAACTGCTACACGGCATGACCAAAAAACAGGAGGTGCTGGATATATCGCAAAAGCTATTGTATGAAACAGGCATAACGACAGACATCATCGGATGGTAATGCAATAACAATGAATGAGTAATTCGTGAAAGAGGAGTGATTATTATGGGAAAATTCATTATCAATTATATCCGTCAGTCACTAAATGCGCTAAAGAATCCTAAACAAATGATTCCCACTGTTATACTGGGGCTTTTCTGGCTTGCGCTTGCATTGCTGGGTTCATTTGGAATTAATCCACTTCCGGTGCGCATTCTAAGCTTCCTTACCTTTGCACAGGGAGGGATGTTTGGCGGTGTATTTGGAGCTGTGGGAGGAATTCTTGGCAAGGTCGTAGTTGTAGCCTTTTTGAATGCTGCCGTCATACCACTATTTCAGAAAAAAGCGCCCTTTTCAGGGATTGGCGGCGGAATCAAGGGCTTTTTCAAAAGCCTTGTTGTCAAAAGCCTAGCTTCAATTGCCCCGCTGCTTGGCGGATTAGGTTTTTCTCTGTTGCTTTACGCTTTTATGAACAGTTCCCAGTCGCTGCAAAACAGTATAGTGGGGATAATTGCATTTGTAATGATACTGCAAAATATGGGTAGACAGAGCGGTTTTATGTGGGGACTTGTTTTTTCAGTTGCCGGTAGTATCTCTAAAGGGAAAACCCCGTCTTACATAGGTGTCAGCAGGTATCTTAGCGGTATGACACTGGGATTTGCCCTTGCCGTGGCACTGTCTGCTATGAAACTTCCATGGAGTGCCTGGCTCGGAGCCGGGTTTCTATTATCTGCTTTGATATTTATTATTGTAGCTAAAAGAAAAAGGGAGGTGTCAGCAGCATGAAAAAGATGATGAAGAGGTTTGCGACTTTTACTATGCTAAATTTTTGCTTAACCTTTTTATTCCCCTTTGCCGCAATGGCTAATCAGTTACCTGCTATTAACGATTATAACAATCTTCCCGAGGGCTATCAGGCTATGGGTACTCAAAATGAGGAGCTAACTAACAAAGGCAGCTATTCCTATCTCCTGGCAATTAATGAGAAGGTTCGTAATATAGAAAATGAAGAATATGAGTACACCCGGGATATATTCTATGATTTTACCAACTTACCTGAAAACTCCTATTTTCACTCATCAAACAGACAAGATTTTGGTAATGGCTATATTTATCAAAGTCCCGGAGTAGTAATGTATTTTCGTTATACAGACAAAATTACGGGCGTTGATGAGTTTCTTAAACAATATAAGCTGATTACTGATGAAGAATACAGAAATAAAGATGCCGCCAGTATCCCAGATTCTATAAAGCTTGATACAATCGGCAAATACAGGGCTGTTAACGCTACCATAAGCTATGAAGATGTCGAGGGATATTCTCAAAATAATCATTATTTCATACCCCTTCCTACACCTGTCCCCCACTATGGAACAGCATATTTATTGCTCATTGTATCTAATGATGTGCAGGTTGGAGGGGATATAACGATAGATGAAGTGCCCAAAATATATGATCAATGGCTGGCTGAATGTCTGGCAACTACCGAAGGCTGGGTCAATGAGATAATGCAGTTTAATTATACAGTACGGGCAGATGAATTTATAGAAGGCCCTGCCAGCGATGAGTGGCCGCAATCCGATAACGAGCCCTCCCCTAGTGAAGAGCCTACATCGGAAGCAACCCCCGAACCTGGCAATGAATCACAAATCGATGAAGGCAGCACTCCTGTTGAGGAACCCGGGACAAATGAAGATAATGCACCGGTTAAGGAGCCGGAATCAGAAAAAAAGCCCGATAAATCTGAGAGAGCTGACAATAAAAATGATAGCTCTGATGAAGAAAGCAAATCAGAAAACAATCCGGACGATTACGCAGACCCTCTTGATGCTGCTATTATCACTATTATTTCAATTCTAATATCAATTTTGTTTGGCGGAGCTGGTGGCTCTGTTCCAAACACACCTGCCGGAGCCGACGTAACACCTGCGTCTTCACCTTCAGGCAACGATTTGGGCAAGTGGGTACACTTTGACGACGAAGGCGATATTGAAGCAACTGACCCAATTAGCGGAGAAAAGCGTAATTTTGTACATAACGGTGACGGCACCTACACAGACCCAGTCAGTGATGCTACCTACACCCCTGAGGAGCTCTCTGAGCAGATGAATCATCGTGAAGAAAATGCCCAAACCATACGTCAGGACGAAGAACAGTTTAATAAAAACGTTGCCGAAGATTCTAAGCGTAATGAAGAGCGCAGTAATGAGAGCAAAAAACTTGAGGAAGATATACAGCGAGAGAGAGAAGAGCGAGCTCACAAGGAAAAGGTTGAGCGAATTGCCACAAATCTTGGCATGAGTGGTGCCAGCGAAAAGGAAGTCAAAGAGGAACTGGCCCGTCGTATGGAAAGAGATGAGGAATTCAGGCAAAAAATGCATGATTATGCCAAACGGCATGATATGGCTGTTGATGCCCTGGAAACAACAGTTGATATTGCCGACTATGCCATGTCAGCAGGTGAATCCCTTGGAGGCGCTGCAGGCAAGGCTGTTTCGGCTACTTACAAGGGAATCAAGAATACCGTATCCACTGTGGCAGAAAAGGGACTTAGCACAGGCTCAGTTATTGAGGGAGTGATCAAAGGAGGTACAGAGGCTGCAACTACCTTGATGGACTCGGGTATTGCCAAGGCGGGAGTCACTATCGGCGGTACAGTAGCAGGAGAAGTAGCAGGTGCGGTAAACGACGGCACTGACATTAGCGATGCCATAAAGGATGGTCTAATAACAGGTTCCGGCAATGCTGCCATAGGGGCTGTAGGAGACGCATTCGGTGAAGCGGTTGAAGGTGACGGACTATTGAATAAAGCAGCTGAAACTGCCGGGAAGATTGCCGAAACCGCTTATGGCAAGGAAATTGTGGATCCGATGCTTGATAAACTGAATAATGAAAACGAATAGCAATCTATGGGCAGCGCTATTATCACAAGTAATCCTGTAAAATTTCTGTAGGCAGGGAGAGAAGTTTATGAACAACAAAACAAATACTTTTGCGTATTATGTCTTCGCTGATGCTGATTATAGCCCTGCCCATGCTGCTATGGTGCCTTTTCAGGCCGTTTTATTACTCATGAAGAGGAAATTCAGGGGGTTTTTGAAAACGGCATCCTGAGGTTCCAAATGCCCGGCGAGCCCGTTAAAAACAAAATTGTAAAGCTTGAAGTAAAGCTCTCTGTCGATGAGTATGTAAAAGAAACCCTGGAGGAAATTCAGGGAGCAGGGGTGTTGCATGAAAGATCTCATGATGGTATAAAAATGGGATCACGTAATCGCTAAAAAACGATGACATGATCCCCCACCTATGGTACTGGTGCCGATGGCCGGACTCGAACCGGCACGGTGTTGCCACCGGTGGATTTTGAGTCCACTACGTCTGCCAATTCCATCACATCGGCATGATGCTTTTTTATATTAGCACAGGGCTCGAATAAAATCAAGCACTGCGTTTCATACGTTTGTGTCAAGCAATCGTGGGCAATTTATTTATTTTTCCAATAGTAAGAATATACCAGTGTTCTAATGGACTATATTTAACCTTGTTTACCG
>JAAYNX010000071.1 GCA_012520615.1 Clostridiaceae bacterium
ATGCCTCAGAATAATGGGCATAATCACATATAATATTACAATTAAAACTATAACAAAAAGTGATAATGATGCAGAATGCATAACGTCTTTTTGCCTGCTATTAATATGTCTGTTAAATTTCAAAATTTATTCTGTCATCTATTTCTTCATTAAACATTTCTTTGATTTAGGTCAATTGAAAAACTAACTTCCACCATTGATTTTCATTGATTTTGCAAAACTAATTTCCACATCCCCAATTTTTAGGGTGGAATTTACTTTTCAAATGGGGTTTCTTTGATTTAAAATAAGGTATATCCACTGTTATTGAAATTTTCTTTCTGATTCTATAAACTGTGTGCGTAAATAATTTGTTTAAGGTAATACAGCTTAGTCCTAAAAAAATTAAAACCGTTTTTGAGACTATTAAAGTTTTTATATCTTTATTTCCACCGCTTATAACCTTATAAATTGGGGTTAAAGGTAGTAAAATATAAAAAAGCCCAAAAGTAATAGAAAAAAAACTACTACACTTATCAATAATGTTGATAGTTTTATAACTCCCTGCTTCTATATTAAGCATTTTGTCTATTTTCCGACAATACCAAAATGTAGTTGGCAAACCAAATGTAAATAGCAAAAACCAAATAAAACAGAAATAGGGTCCATAACTTAAAATATAAAACATCCCTGTGCCTACTAATCCTAAAATAAATCCAATAATTTTTATTCTTTTCTCATATTTTCTACTAAAAAATTCCCCCGTAAAATCAACTATATTATTAAATAATAAAAACATAGGTATAATAATAGAAGCTAAATGCCCATGTTCTAAGGTAAAATACTCCATCCTACCTCCTGTTATTTAATCATTTTTCCAGAAATATGCTATTATTCCGTAAAATGATTGTCAATGGTTACATATGAAACTTCTTAATCAGATATGCTTTAAGATCGTTGTTATAATTCACTATTATAAGGAATATAGCCGTCGGAATCAGAACTGCTGCCGGAATAGGCGACCAAGTAACAATAAACTTTTCCATTATATATATATTAATGACCACATCTATGCCTATTATCAAAACAGACAGAGCGAATATGGCTGTCCCTATAGCCATAAGGGTCTTGTGCTTTGATGTCTTTGCAGATATCACAGTAATTATAGCAGCAAAACCTACAAGCACTAAAATTGGTAAGCCAACAGGCATAAACCAGTCTCTCCCGCCTGTCAGCTTATCAATAGCATACAAGAATCCTCCGGTTCCGAATAGCCAGATAGCGATTATTAAATATATTCTCTTCCATGTAATAAGAAAGGGCGCCACAATATAAATCCATATTAAAAGCAATGACAGAGCAGGGTATTGGGACCATTCGGGGAAAGAGCCCGAATATAGATCCAAAGATAGCAGAAACACAGCTATGGACAATATATCCATAGTAATAACCTGAAATGCCGTATGCCCTTTTAATAAATAGGGATAGGCAATAAGAATCCACAGTAGAATAAGGGATGTAATGGGATAAAAAGACCAAGTTATAGTGCGGTTGGCTGTAAAGTCTATAATTAGTGTGACTAGAAGAGGCACAAGTAATATGAAAGTTGCAAGAACAATAAAAGAACGACTGGGAGTAAGATTCACTCTAGGGCGCACATTACGGGGTATGCGCTCCGAAAACGGAACCAACCCCTCCTCCATGCCTTGTTCATCAGGTAGAAGTACCTCTGTATCACAAAGCGGACAAGATTTTAATCCTTTCTGCAATTCTACTCCGCAACGAACACAATATGCCATAGCCATCCCTCCTTCTAAGCCTTTCCTTTTTTTATTTCTTCGTTTACTTCTAACTTAACCGGAATGCCCATTTTAATAAGCCTTGTGAAGAATAAGCGCTCCACACTTTTGTCCCTTGTATTACTTCCAAAATTAATAACAAGCTTGTCATTAAACCCACAAACTGCGCATCCTGTTTTATTAATCGGATTTGTTCCGAGAATAAAATCAATGCGCTCAACCTCACCTGCCATACCCTCCGGGAGCTTGATAAATCCTAAATTGGACAAGGTTCCCGAACAGAGATTTTCACCCATGCGAGTATATAAAAACGGCATTAATAGCTTTTTAAACACCAGTGGTATTATCCTGATAATCCAATTGCGCTGCCCTCCGACATTTCTTGAAAGTGATTTACTTATCGCTTTTTCATTGGTTTGGGTAATAAGCGTTTCACGAACTATTTGCAGGATTTCCTCAAAGCTGTATTTGCCAAGCCGGGGGTCTATTTCCGGCATTACAAACAGCGAAAAGTTTCTTAAGGTTTTACTAGGATATATGTTTCTCATATTAACCGGTACCTGCAATGCCACAGGGCGTTTTTTTGGGTTATGGGAAACCAGGCTGTCCTGCAGTTCCTGAATCGCATCAATATAAACCGCTACGAGAAAACCTGTTAATGATACATTATAGTTTTTTGCCTTACTTAGTATGGTTTCTAATGGTGCAATTCCGGTAGTAATCATGATAGCCCCCGGATAAAGCATCTTTTTCTTTAAATGAAACGCTTTTCTACCTTTGTCCGGTAGGGGTAATGGGCTTTTATAAAAGCGATTATAGGCGTCCTCGGCTGCTTCGCCTGTAAGTACGTCTATCGGAATATCTCCGGGATCGCCAATATTTTTCCCCTTTTGCTTCAGATACTCATAAACCAATGCTTTTAAGAATGTAAGCCCGCCGGTTCCATCGGTTAGTACATGGCAGAATTCAACTGCTATGCGTGATTGCCAATATCGGACTCTAAATAAAAAGCGTGTTCCCAAGTTTGGGTGCAAGCGCCCTAGAGGATAGCGCACATCTCGCTCTACACGGGGTAGCTTAGGATTGTGCTCAAGGTAATACCAAAAGAATCCTTTTTTTAGGCGAACCCGATAAAACGGAAATTTTTTAATTACCTCTTCCAAGGACAGTTGCAGTACCTTTGGATCAATGGTTTCTTTAAGGGTCATTGAAATACGAAACATTGTGGTTATGCGATCAGATTGTATAGAAGGATATATTAAGGCCGCATTGTCCAAGCGGTACCAAACATGTTGTTCCGAATTAGTCTTATTATTATTTGTACCTTCGGCCATTGCGTCACCCCTTAAAAAACTTTTGCTAGCAAATAGTCTATAACTACATAATACTATCTTTTTTTATTATTGTCTGTCTTATCTATTCACATTTTTCCATAGATTATTATCCGATAATTAATATTATTTCCGAAACTTTTAATAAGTTTGATATAATAGAAAAAAGCGACTAAATTTATTATATAAACGGGAGAGATTTTATGGCTATTTTAGTTACTGGTGGAGCCGGATATATAGGCAGTCACACTTGCGTGGAACTTTTGAATGCAGGCTATGAAATAGTTGTCGTTGATAATCTTTTAAACTCATCTGAAAAATCCCTTGAAAGAGTCGAGGAAATAACAGGTAAAAAACTGGTTTTTTATAAGGCGGATTTACTGGATAAAGAGGCACTTAATGATATCTTTGAGAAGGAAAACATAGACTCGGTTATCCATTTTGCCGGGCTAAAGGCTGTCGGCGAATCTGTTTCCAAGCCCTTGGAATATTATCATAACAATATTACAGGAACCCTTGTCTTGTGCGATGTAATGCGAAAACACAACGTTAAGAATATAGTATTCAGCTCATCGGCTACTGTGTACGGAAATCCAGAAACAGTTCCCATTAGAGAAGATTTCCCTCTGTCGGTTACTAACCCCTATGGCAGAACAAAACTGATTATTGAAAACATTCTGGAGGATCTTTATGTAGCAGATAACAGTTGGAATATTATTTTACTTCGCTATTTTAACCCCGTTGGTGCCCATAAAAGCGGAAAAATCGGTGAAGATCCAAAAAATATCCCCAACAATCTTGTCCCTTATATCTCTCAGGTGGCTGTAGGCAAGCTGAAGCGGCTGGGTGTATTCGGCAACGATTATGATACTCATGATGGGACTGGTGTCCGTGATTATATCCATGTTGTAGACCTTGCGCAAGGTCATCTCAAAGCCATCGAAAAGTTAAATGAAAAGCCCGGCATATTAACGTATAATCTGGGGACAGGAAAAGGATACAGCGTTCTTGACATGGTTAAGAACTTTGAAAAAGCGTGTGGAAAACCAATTGAATATGAAATTCTCCCAAGAAGACCTGGAGATATAGCGACCTGCTATGCCGACCCGACAAAAGCTAAGACAGAGTTGGGCTGGGAAGCAAAAAGGGATATAGGCGAAATGTGTGAGGATTCATGGAGATGGCAGAAAAACAATCCTAATGGCTATGACACCAATCCATGAAAACTATCTATAACATTAAATTTCTATCAAAACTATTTTGGCACTATACAATGTTTAGACAGCGGTAATCGTACCTTTTTCCTTGTCATTTCAACAAGCCCCAAGCTTGTCATTCCGACAACCACAGTCTGAATTTTGTCTGCCTTAACCGCATCGCGGAGATGTTGTATCAACTGTTCGCGGTGCTCTTTTTTGTGCATGTCGATAAAATCCACAATAATAATACCACTTAAGTTTCTCAGCCGGATTTGGCGCGCCACAGCATTTGCCGCCTCAATATTTATTTCATAAGCTGTTTGTTCCAAATCGGTCTTGCCTACAAATTTTCCGCTATTTACATCTATAACGGTCAAGGCCTCCGTGTAGTCAAAAACAAGGTATGCGCCGCTCTTTAGCCATACCTTTCTGGAAAGAGCCTCCTTTAATGCGCTTTGTACATGATAATATTCAAACATATCATATTCTTTATCGTAGTATTCAACACGTGATTTCAAATCTGGAGCTTCAATATTCAAAAGAGAGATTATCTTTTCATAGGTCTCCCTATGGTTAACCAAAAAACGATTTACCGATGAGGAAAGATGCTCCCTAATGGCGTGGCCTATGATTCCCGGCTCACTATAAATAAGTCTTGGAACCCTACCTTTTATCTCACGCTCTCGAATACTTTCCCAAAGGGATGAAAGAGCGTTAATATCATCTGCTAACAAGCCTTCGTTGATATTTTCAGCAGCGGTTCTAACAATAAGCCCGGCTTTATCGGGCTTAAAAGCTTCGGCTATACTTTTTAGCCTTTGACATTCTTCTTGATTTTCAATTCTTTTAGATATGCCAATTGTATTGTCCTGGGGCAACAAAACAGTATACCGCCCGGCGATTGATATAAGTGTTGTAACCCTCGGCCCTTTTTCGCCTAGGGCATCCTTTATAACTTGAACAGTAATCTCCCTCCCCGGTTTTAAAAGCTCCGATATGTCAGGGAGATGGTCGGTAGGAGTTAACAAATCACCGTTTTCATCACATTTTGCCGGCAAGACATCTTTTACATAAAGATAAGCATTTTTGTCAATACCGATATCAATAAACGCTGATTGCATTCCAGAGAGAACTCTTACGACCTTACCTCTGTAGATATTTCCTACAAGGCTTTGCCCCTCGTTTTTTTCTATTTGGATTTCTGATACTTCACCATCTTCAAGAATTGCCAGGCGAATCTCTTTAGACCCTACATCTACAAGAACATCCTTAATCATTTGCTACCTCAAAAGGGTTTTTCCATTCATTAAAGGTAGAGGCATAAAGAGCTTTGCGATGCATTGAAATATTATCTATCTCTAGCTTCGTTTCCTCACCAAAGGCTTTCATCAAAAGGTCAGCTCTTAAATTATTCTCAGCTCCTGCGCTTAAAAATGCATCTAACCTGAATTTATCGGTATCTATCTGTTTTACCGCCAATGAATAAATTAACGGTCTTATGTTAACAGGTCTAGGCCCTTTTTTGCTTTTTTTAATTACTGATACTTCTTCTTTGGAAAGCAGCTCATGAACCATAGTTTCAATTTCCGAATGGCTTCTAGGCTCATTTAACCCAAACATAATTTCATACCGGGCGGCAGTAATCTGATTCATGATGTTATCGCGAGTGATTCGCGAAACAGCTTCCTCAACCTTTATACCTTCAGGAAGACCTTGATTTATCTGATTGATAAAATCCTCCGGCTCCATATCCTTCGCCAGTTCAATATCCGCATACTCGGAATCACTGGTAAGACCAATGGACATAGGTAACCCAAAAACCAGCTTTTGTCTGGGATTAAAACCTTGAGTAAAAGCCACGGGAATTTTTGCCCGCTTAATAGCGCGCTCAAAAACTCTTAAAGTATCCAAATGTGCAATATATTTTAATTCCTGTCCTCTGGAAAACCTAAATCTAAGTGTTTTTGCCATAGCCTAAACCCCGCTTCGTTTTTGTGCATATCCCGGCCTTATATATCTGGGCTCCGCACTTCGAACAGCCTACTGCACAATTTCTTGTAAGATCTCCTTCGTAGGCCTTTTCATTTTCTCTCATGAGAAATTCCTTTGAAATTCCCATATCAATATGATCCCAAGGTAAAACTTCAGAATATACCCTTTTTCTGTTGGCATAGAACTTAGGATCAAGACCACATTCAGAAAATGCCTCCATCCATTTATCAAAAGAGAAGAATTCATCCCATCCATCAAACTTACAGCCTTTAGACCATGCGGTATAAATTACTCTACCCAGTCTTCTGTCTCCTCTTGCAAGCACGGCTTCAATAAGGCTTGTCTTGGCATCATGATAATTATACTTAATATTCCTTGTCCGCTTCTTTATAAGATCCTTCAAATGGTACTGCTTCTCCATAAGGTTATCCATCTCATCCATAGGTTCCCATTGGAAAGGAGTAAAAGGCTTAGGAACAAAACAGGCTGTACTCAAAGTAATATTGAGAGCCTTACCATTTTCTTTTGGAATTCCCCTACATGATTCAATAAGGTTTATGCACAACTCTGAAATACCTTCAACATCTTCCATGGTTTCTGTGGGAAGGCCAAGCATAAAATATAGCTTGATTTGGTTCCAGCCTCCGGCTACAGCAAGCTTGACCGAAGAAACAAGGTCTTCGCCGGTTATGCCTTTGTTAATAACATCTCTAAGCCTTTGGGTGCCAGCTTCCGGCGCAAATGTCAAGCCACTCTTACGTACCTTCGATACCTTATCCATTAGGCCAAGGGAGAAATTATCAACCCTAAGAGATGGTAAAGATAAGCTGATTTTTTCCTCCTCGGTAAACTCAATAAGGTTATTACACAATTCAGGAAGGCTCGAATAGTCACTTGTACTTAAAGATACCATTGAGATTTCGTCATATCCGGTGTTTTTGGCCGAAGCTTTGGCAATCTCAAGGAGGTTTTCGTGGCTTCGCTCCCTAACCGGACGATAGATAAACCCAGCTTGGCAAAAACGACAACCGCGGACACAGCCTCTAAAGACCTCCAGCATAATCCTGTCGTGTACAGTTCCGATATACGGAACAATTATATTGTCCGGAAAATCAACCGAATCTAAGTCTTTTATCAAACGCCTTTTTACGGTATCGGGTATATCGGGATATTTAGGTATTACATCCATAATGGTGCCATCTTCATAATAGTAAGCATCATATAAGGAGGGAACGTATACCCCTTCAATCTTGGTTATTCTCTTTAAAAATTCTGCACGGCTTTCCCCCGCTTCTTTCCAGTTTATATATTCATCAATAATCTCCTGGATTACCTCTTCACCTTCGCCAATGACAAAAAAATCAACAAAATCAGCTAAAGGCTCAGGATTACAAGCGCATGGGCCTCCTGCGATAACAAAGGGCATGCCTTCCGTGCGGTCTTTGCACATTACCGGTA
This sequence comes from Clostridiaceae bacterium, assembly GCA_012520615.1. Taxonomy (GTDB): domain Bacteria; phylum Bacillota; class Clostridia; order DSM-8532; family DSM-8532; genus DTU059. Next base: position 7,759 of record JAAYNX010000071.1, read on the forward strand.
TTTGGCCTAAATCCAACATATTAAGAATATTCGTATAGCTCATTTCATATTGGAGAGTAAAACCCACCATATCAAATTCAGATAAGGGAGTATAGGTTTCAAGGGTGTAGAGAGGTAGATTTTTTTCTCTCATTATTGCCTCCATGTCTGCCCATGGAGCAAAGGCTCTCTCACAATACACCTCATCCCTTTTGTTCATAATATGATAAAGGATTTTCATTCCTAGGTGAGACATTCCTATCTCATAATCATCTGGGAAACAAAAGGCAAAACGCATCTTGATATTATCAAGAGGTTTTTTAACCATATTCCATTCATTTCCGGTATATTTCGCCGGTTTTTCAACTTTCAAAAGTATACTATCATCTATATTTAACTGCATCATTGTTAAAGGATGCAAAAATGCATCCTATCCTCCGAAATAAAAATATGTAAGAACTTTGCAATTCATCTACTTTAACCATAATCATCATACCTTATGGTGTTCAAAAACGCAAGGTATGGCTTAACACTC
>JAAYNX010000227.1 GCA_012520615.1 Clostridiaceae bacterium
TATTCTATAACAAATTAATAAAAAAGCAGATTATTATTAAAGTACGAGATAAGCGATACATTTTGGGAGATTTATACAATAGACTTATCAAAATACAAACTTAGGGAGGCTCAAAAATGTTAAAAAAAATTATAGCATTTAGTTTAGTTTTCATTTTTATCTTATCCTCTATATCTTTGGTATCTGCGGAGGTAATGCCTATTAAATCGCTTGAAGCCCCAAAGAATCTTTCGTTGAGAAAGGATGGGGAGTCAATTATTGATCTTAGATGGACGAACCCAGCAAGCGTAATGAAGGTTATTGAAGATGAATCAGATTATTCAGGTAGCCTGTCTTATTTGGTCGACTGGAAAGAAAATGACGGTCAATGGCATACTGCAATTACTTCAAAGGATCCAAACTTTGATGATGCTATCCATGGTCAATTTTATGGAAATTTGGGCAGTCATCTGCTTGACGACGAAAATGTAATGGAGACTTTTTTCGTTATATGGCATCTGTTCCCTGAAAAATCCCCGGCGGATACTTATGACTTAGTAAATAATACATATTATTTTAGAATGAGATATATCCTTGAGTCTTATGATGATGAGTTTGCGCCTGTATATTCGCCTTATTCAGAAGTTGCGGCTATAGGTAAAAATGCTGCTGCAGCATCTATTACAACCCTAGAACCACCTAAAAATTTAAAGGTAAAAATAGAAAAAGACTCTAATAACAAACCGTATTTTCAACTCGATTGGGATATACCCCAATCTATTAGTGATGCAAACAAGGTGCTCCCAGTGTATCACATAGTTGATTTTAAGATAGGGGATGGAAAATGGCTATCCGAAAGTGTAACATGGGATGGTCTACCCATTGCATATAGCTCATTATTAACAAATACTTATGTTCTTGATCCTGTAGAAGAGGATATTGTAGATAAGGTTGTTATAGAAGAAAATGTGTACTATTTTAGAGTGGCATTTGTTTGTAAAGAAACCGGGGGCAATCCCATTGTTTCAAATTACTCAAATGTTGTTTCGACGAAGGTCCCAGCTTACAGTGATGCATCCCCATGGGCACAGCCCGAGCTTGAAAAGGCAGATGATTTGGGCCTAATAACAGATACCCTAAGGGGAGAAGATATGACAAGGCCGATTACCAGAGAAGAATTTGCTGAGACAGCAGTTAAATTTTATGAAATGGTTACCGGAAAAAAGGCCGAGCCCCATCCTACAAAAATCTTCTTGGATTGTGATAATATAGAAGTATTAAAGGCCTTAAATCTTAATATAACAGCAGGTGTTGGTGACGGTACAAAATTTGAACCCGATTCTTATTTGCTCCGTCAGCAAATGGCCGCCATGATAACCCGCACATTGACCGCCTGCTATGATGGCCTCACACTTGATGTTTCAGGGCAACCGGATTTTTTAGATCAAAAAGACTTTGCCGGATATGCGATTATTCCGGCTAAGTTTATGGCAAAATATAAAATTACAGTAGGTGACGGAAAAGGGAATTTTGTTCCCAATAACAACTGTTTACGACAAGAGGCTTTTGCATTTTTATTAAGATCATATTTAAACGGTGATCAATATCTAAAATAAAGACATATGTGAATTGTAAAATTAACCTGTAATAGTTGCTGTTTCAGAATATGGATTGCGTCATTCTCAGGCCACAAGAAGACCAAAGAATGGCCTCCGATTTTGGACAGCTCCTTTTAAAATGCGCCGATTTCTGTTCCTCCTACCAAAAGCGGTGGTATAAAATACTTAAATGCGATTTTGAGGGTCTATCAAGCAACAGCAAAATAGGGGGAGTATACGAATTGGGTTTTGATGGATTTATTGAAAGATTAAGAATCTAGCCTCACAGATTGTGTTTTTACTTTTAAGGGATAGTCTGCCCGAATATGCATTATCAACTGCAAATAGAAGATATGATAATTATCTATTAGAAGCTATTCAATATATGAGGACA
>JAAYNX010000123.1 GCA_012520615.1 Clostridiaceae bacterium
AAAGACGTACATAATCGTTGACATAGTCCTCTTTTTTATGTTATAGTAATTGGGCTAATAACTAGCATGACGGATATATAGAAATAGATAAAAAAGCGTGTAAGCCCTAAAAAATGAATAGTCTTGGAAGGAGGCATTCTTCGAAATGTCTGATATGAAAAAAGATAGAGGCCCGAGAAGAGGCAACGGCGAAGGTAGAATGGGTGGCCGTGGCATGAGAAGGGCTAAGCGTAAAATTTGCCAGTTCTGTGTCGATAAAGTAACTGATATTGATTATAAGGACCTTATGAAGATCAGAAAATTCCTGTCGGAAAAGGGAAAAATTCTTCCCAGAAGAATTTCCGGATGCTGTGCAAAGCACCAGCGCCAACTGACAGTGGCCATCAAGAGAGCCAGACACATTGCTCTGTTACCATACACAACTGACTAATTAAAAACAACAGCCTATAGATATTAATCTATAGGCTGTATTTCAATACAGTCCATTTTATAAATTGCGGGCTATGCTTATCTATTAATCTTAGTTTAAGCTATTTTGGGAAATTAGAACTTGCACCCTTTATAATGCTATAATTGTTTCTGACAAGTAGGGGTGGAAGTGATAAAATGAATAATAAAGGAATAGATATCACAAAAAATTTAAGACTCATTGAGAGCCTTAAAGGAGATTTGCTTCTTGCGGTTTCACAGCTATATAACGAAATGGCATCGGAAACCTGTGAAAGTATTAGAGATGTAGCGCTTGACACGCTATCTGACGCGATAATAATAAGCTATCTGCTTTCAAGACGGATGGGAATTGATTATCCCACTATGGAAAGGCAGATATCATCAAAAATACGTCTCGGTCTTTTGCAAGAGCACGAAACAGAAAAATATTTCGGAGATTTGTCGGCTTTGTCTCGTATTCGAAACAACACCCAGCAAACATGGGATGCATCGTAATTTTATTGGGCAGCCGACATTTCGAGGAATCAATATAATGGAGGTTGCACGATGAAAGTAATTTTAAAGCAGGATATTAAGACACTAGGGAAAAAGGATAGCGTAGTTGAAGTGAACGACGGCTATGCAAGGAATTTTCTTATTCCGAAAGGTCTTGCAGCAGAGGCAACACCTGCAGCTCTTAATGAAGCAAAGGCAAAAAACGATGCTGAGAAACACAGAAAAGCACTTGAGCTTTCTGATGCTAAAGCTTTGGCTGCAAAAATGAATAACATGGTTGTAAAAGTGAAATCAAAGGCTGGAGCCAACGGTAAACTGTTTGGTTCGATAACCGGAAAGGATATTGTTGATCAATTAAAGGCTCAGCACAAAATTTCAATAGATAAAAAAATGCTAAATCTCCCGGAAGCAATCAAGTCATTGGGGGAAACTGAGGTTGAAGTCAAGCTGTATGCCGGAGTTTCAACCAAGATTAAGGTTATGGTTGAGGATAATCAGGGTGCGTAATTATCCGGGGGGATTAAAATGGACGAATTATCAAGGATTCCGCCCCATCATGTAGAGGCGGAGCAAGCTATTTTGGGTGCACTTCTTATTGACAGAAATGCTCTTTCCGAAGTAAGCGGCAAGCTGAGAGCTGATTCTTTTTATCTTGAGAAGCACAAGGAAATATTTGAGGCAATTGTTTTGCTTTATGAGGAGAGCATGCCCGTAGATATAGTTACGGTATCTGATGTTCTGACCCGTCGGGGAACCCTTGAGAAAGTTGGGGATATGGATTATATTGCCCATCTGGCAAATTCAGTTGTAACCACTGCCAACGTGGCTCATTATGTATCAATTATTGAGGATAAAGCTTTATTGAGAAGCCTTATCCAGACTTCCGGGAAAATAGTTGATATGGGCTACGAAGGATCAATGGACGGCCTGGAGGTGCTTAATCAAGCCGAAAAAAGCATTTTTGATATAGCTCAGGGTTTAAACCGGACAGGCCTTGAGGCAATTAATTCTTTGTTGGATAAAACCTTTACCCAACTTGAAGAACTCTGCATGAACAAGGGCGATTTAACCGGTATTCCCAGCGGCTTTATTGATTTAGACAGAAAAACATCAGGTTTTCAAAACTCCGATCTTATACTGGTAGCAGCTCGCCCGGCTATGGGTAAGACCTCATTCGTTCTTAATATAGCAGTGAATGCTGCTTTGCGTAATTTCCCAGTGGCTATATTCAGCTTGGAAATGTCCAGACTACAATTGGTAAACAGGATTCTAGCTTTAGAGTCAATGGTTGAACTGGAGAAAATGAGGACCGGAAAGCTGGAAACAGAAGATTGGAAAAAGATCGGCTACTCTTTAGGGCCGTTAGCAAAATCACCCATATACATAGACGATAATGCCAGTACAAATACTATGGAGATGATGTCAAAGCTCAGAAAGCTGAAGTTGGAAAAAGGTTTGGGGCTTGTGGTTATTGACTATTTGCAGCTAATGGAGGGCAGGAAGAAAAGTGATAACCGTCAGCAGGAAATCTCTGAAATTTCCCGTTCCTTGAAAATTATGGCCAAAGAGCTTGATGTTCCAATTATAGCTTTGTCTCAGTTGAGTAGAGCGCCGGAACAGCGAACGGACCATCGACCGATACTTAGCGATTTGAGAGAGTCGGGAGCCATTGAGCAGGATGCCGATATGGTTATGTTTTTATATAGGGATGATTACTACAATGATGAAACCGATAAGAGAAATATTGTAGAAGTAATTATAGCAAAGCACAGAAATGGTTCTACCGGTATGGTAGAATTGGCCTGGATGCCCGAATATACTAAGTTCGGCAATCGTTTATATGATGATCAACAACCCTATAATGCCGCTAGGTAACAGCAATGGAAAATAAGAGTTTTGTGGAACGAATTAAACATAATATTCTGGAGCAGAAACTGCTTGCCCCGGGTGCAAAGATTGTTGTGGGTGTGTCAGGGGGGGCGGATTCTGTCTGCCTTCTGAAGGTTCTTCTGGAAATAAAAGATGACTTTGATTTAAGCCTCTTTGCTGTTCATGTTAACCATGGGCTAAGAGGACGAGAAGCTGATTGTGACCAATCCTATGTAACAGAACTATGCAAGAATTGGGAGATACCCCTAAAGGCTCTTTTTGTGGATATAAAGGCGCTTAGCAATAAGTTGGGCATCTCTGAGGAAGAAGCAGGTCGTGAGGCTAGATACAAGCTGTTTAATAAGGTTCTGAAAGATACCGGGTTCGATTATATTGCCGTAGCCCACAATATGGATGACCAAGCCGAAACGGTTATGCTTAATATTTTAAGAGGAACCGGGCTAGACGGTTTATGCGGCATGTCAATGAAACAAGGGAAAATAATTCGCCCGCTTTTGAATGTTTCACGCATCCAGATTGAAAGATATCTTACAAATAATAATATTAATTACTGTACAGACAGCAGTAATAAATCTTTGGAATATACTCGCAATCGTATAAGAAATGCGTTGTTCCCTGAGATTAATAAATTATTTGATGTTAATCCGGCAAGTCAACTGTTCAGACTATCATCTCTGGTCAGTGATGATAGGGATTTTCTTGAGAGAGAAGCAAAAGGAGCATATGATGCTGTTGTTTTATCAGATTCTGATGATTTGGAGCTTTCGGCAACAGGTTTAAAAACTTTATCAAAGGCTATTGTAAAGAGGATAATCAGGCTGGCATGGGATAAAATAAACAACAGCCGTAAAAACCTTGAGTCGGTACATGTTGACCAAATAATCACCTTGTGCCAAAATAATCGTACAGGGAAGAAAGTGGTACTTAAAAATGGTATAGAGGTTTGGCTATCATATGACAGATTAATTTTTACAAAAGCGGGTAAACAGTATTATAAGCCGTACTCTTATCCTCTTAACAAAGAGGGTTTTACCGAAGTTAAAGAACTCAATGCCGTAATGAAAGCGAGAATTCTCAGTAACGCTGATTTTATACAGTTGGGAATCTTTGATCAAGTAAATGAAGGCTCCTTAGTACAGTTTTTTGATTTAGATAAACTGGGTAAAAATATACTTGTAAGAAGCCGCTTAGAGGGTGACAGAATTAGACCTTATCGCTCCAACGGAGAAAAGAAACTTAAAGATTTTTTTATAGATAAGAAAATATCCGGAGAAAAAAGGGGTATGATACCCTTGGTGGCTCAGGAAAATAAAATAATTTGGGTTGTGGGGATGAGAACCTCAGAAGACTATCGGGCACGGAAGGATTCTAATAATGTATTGATGCTTTCGTGGAGTTATTTAAAAGACGGAGGAGAAATAAATGCCTAAAATTAGCGTACTAGTATCAAGGGAAGAACTCAAAGCAAAAACAGAAGAGCTGGCTAAAAGAATTTCCAAGGATTATGAGGGTAAAGATCTTTTGCTGGTCGGGGTTTTGAAGGGTGGATTTATGTTTTTATCAGACCTTTGCAGAGCCATAGATATTGATGTCAGTGTCGATTTTATATCGGTTAGCAGCTATGGGAACTCAACTGTTTCTTCAGGTGTAGTTAGAATAATGAAGGATATCGAATATGATATTACCGGGAAACATATATTAATAGTTGAAGATCTTATAGATACAGGGTTAACGCTTACATATCTGAAGGATTTGTTTGCGGCAAAACATTGTGCCAGTGTTAAAATATGTACCATTTTAGATAAACCATCTAGAAGAAAGGTACCTTTAGATATAGATTATCAAGGTATTGTAATTCCAGATAAATTTGTAATCGGGTACGGTCTTGATTATGCTGAAAAATACCGCAACTTGCCAGATGTGTGTGTGATAGACGAATTATAATTCTGATATGTTTCGTTTTATTTTATTGTGTTTTTAAATTTGGTGTGATACCATTATATGAGTTTAAATGCATATATTATCTTTATATATGAACATTAGATGTTCGCAGGAGGTTGAATCTATTTGAAGAGAGTTAGGGGCTTTAGCTTTTACGTTATCCTATTCGTGATTACGGCCCTAGTCATAATGTTGTATAGCAATATCAGTAATCCTACTGTAATGAAATATTCCGACTTTCGTAGGGAACTAAACAATAAGAATGTAAAGAGTGTTACCGTGCAGACCCTTCAGGCTGAAGTCATTCTGCATAACTCTTCAGGAACTTTTTCACCGGATTATAGATATTCAATTAGTTTTCTTTCTCAGGATTCTTTTATGGAGCTTTTAGATAAAGCATACGACGAAGGAAAACTCCAAAACTATGATGTTGAGAAGAAATCTAGCCCACCATGGTGGTTGGAAATGCTACCGATGTTCGCCATGGTAATTTTGTTTGTTTTCTTCTGGGTTTTCTTTGTCCAACAGTCACAGGGCGGAGGGAACCGTGTAATGTCCTTTGGCAAGAGTAAGGCTCGTATGGCCAATGATGATAGTAAGCTAAAGGTGCGGTTCACTGATGTTGCCGGTGCCGACGAAGAAAAAGAAGAACTCGAAGAAATAGTTGAGTTTTTAAAGGAACCAAAGAAATATGTGGAATTAGGCGCTCGTATACCAAAAGGTGTACTTTTAGTAGGGCCTCCCGGAACAGGAAAAACCCTTCTTGCCAAGGCCGTGGCAGGGGAAGCCGGAACTCCTTTCTTCTCCATAAGCGGTTCCGACTTTGTGGAAATGTTTGTAGGCGTTGGCGCCTCCCGTGTTCGTGATTTATTTGAGCAGGCCAAGAAGAACGCTCCTTGTATTATTTTTATCGATGAAATTGATGCAGTAGGACGTCATAGAGGAGCAGGACTTGGCGGAGGACATGACGAACGTGAGCAGACCTTAAATCAGTTATTGGTTGAAATGGACGGCTTCGGTGTTAATGAAGGAGTTATTATTCTTGCCGCCACCAACAGGCCTGACATATTAGACCCTGCTTTGATGCGTCCAGGGCGTTTTGACAGACAGGTATTGGTAAACTATCCCGATATCAAGGGGCGTGAAGCAATTTTACAGGTTCATTCCAGAAATAAGCCCTTTAGCGATGACGTGGATTTGAAGGATATTGCCAAGACAACTCCCGGATTTACCGGAGCCGATTTGGAGAATCTTCTCAATGAGGCAGCTCTTTTAGCAGCCCGTAAAAATCTGAAGAGTATTACCATGGCAGAAATAAAAGAAGCGAATTATAAGGTTATGATGGGTCCTGAAAAGAAGAGCAGAGTAATTAGTGATAAAGAAAAGAAACTTACTGCATACCATGAAGCAGGACATGCCATTGCGGTCAGGGTAGTATCAACGACTGTTAAGGTAGATCGTGTTACGATTATTCCATCGGGCCGTGCAGGAGGATTTACCTCATACAAGCCTGACGAAGATCGCCAGTATACTACAAAAGCTCAGCTAATAGAACAGATTATTGTGAGCTTAGGCGGCAGAGCTGCAGAGGAATTGATGCTGGGTGAAATTAGTACAGGGGCATCAAGTGATTTGAAGAGTGCTAATGGAATAGCAAGGAATATGATAACCAAATACGGTATGAGTGATGAACTGTCCAATCTCATTTTCGGTGACGAAAACGATGAGGTCTTCCTCGGAAAGAGTTATGGACATACTCGTAACTATAGTGAAGAAGTATCGGCTAAAATTGATGCAGAAGTTAAGAAGATTATCGATGATGCTTATGCGAAGGCAAAAGATGTTCTTATAGAGAACAAACAGAGGTTAGAGGATATAACCGCAGCACTTCTGGATAAAGAACGCTTGGAAGCCGACGAATTCGAAGAAATCTTTAAGAACGGATATAATCCACCAGCAGTAGATGCTTAAGATAGAATGTATATAAAAATGGCGCCTTTACAGGTGCCATTTTTTCGTATAGAAAATGTTGTTGAATATATAAAGCTGTATGGAATAAACTTGTTTCATATAAAAAATCTAAGTTACTTTTTTAAGACACCGACATAATTGGCAATAAATTTATCGGTCTTAGCGATTCTATAAGCACTTTTAAGTGATACATCAGTAGTATAATTATCATGTGAAACAAGAAAACTTTCTTCACCTAATACTTTTACGTCCTCGAAGGAGTTGTATATTTTACTGTAATACAGAATGTCATCTTCTATAGCATATATTTCGGTATTGTCTCCAAATAATGCATCAACAGCATGGGTAGATTGGCTTGCATTATGTGTAATAATGCCAGGAAGATGTAAAGAGTTTCATTGTACCCTTTGCATAAAATTTCAACATGAGATATAGACCGCTAAATACAACGGACATTAGAATAATCTGATTGTATAGGTTGGTAAGCATAGGCGGCACCTACTCTTTCAGATGTTCTATGAGAGATTCAATATCGGCTCTCGTTAAATCACCGTTATCACAAAGTGCAGATAAAAAACCAAAAATCGTGCCTTTGTGAATATCTTTTATGAACTCTTTTGTTTCAAAATTGCGGTATTCCTGCTCTGTTACACAGGGTTCATACTGGTTTGCTTTTCCTATTCTGGTAGCCTTAAGCACCCCTTTTTTTATTAAACGCGATAAAAAGGTAGCTACAGTATTTTGCTTCCACGTTATTCCTTCGGGCAATTGCTGAATAATATCCGATGTAGTCACAGGCTTTTCAGCTGACCAGATTAACTCCATTATTTGCTTTTCAGCATCAGATATTCGCTGCATTTGTTAATCACACCCCTTATTATTCTACACGGTGTAGTTTATTTTATTCTACAACATGTAGTTTAACGTGTCAACAATTTTTACCTAAAGCAATAAAATCAACCAATATTAATTTACTATCGCAGTCAAATTTGTGTCTGGATAAAAACCGTCTAGTGATTCTAGGATACTAATAGATCTTAGTTTTGTTGACGGTTATAAATTCAGTATGGTATTGTGAACGTATAAGCTAAGCATACCTGATTTTGGACCGGAGGGAATTATGTATACAATAATGATTGTAGATGATGAGGGCGAAGTCAGAGAGGGAATTAAAAATAATATTAATTGGGCTGAGTACAATTTTGAGCTTGT
>JAAYNX010000024.1 GCA_012520615.1 Clostridiaceae bacterium
CGAAAACTGATTTGATAACCTCTAGAGTCGTATCAATCATTGATATAGACAGCACTGTGAGCGCAAGACTTTCAAAATCCCGTGATCTAATAGTAGTCAGAGGAGATGTGGAGCTCAAAGGAAAGGGCTTGTGCAGGGCAGATTACATACCACCGAATACCGACGTTATGCCCGGAGACACCGTTGAAACCTCGGGTATTGGGGGAATATATCCAAAAGGTATTATTATTGGGAAGGTGGTCAGCGTTATCAGCAACGAAGGGCAGTATGATTCTTATGCGGTAATTGAACCTGTTGTTGATTTTAAGCGTTTGGAGGAGGTAATAGTTCTAAAAAAGGATCAGTGAGAAAGCATAGAGGGGATTTATGAAATACAGGGTTATGGCAGCCGTTATACTGATTTGGATAACCGCATTTTGCCAAAGCACGCTATTGGAATATCTTGAAGTTTTTAATGTAAGACCGAATATATTAATTGTCCTTATGGTTATAGTATCATTATTGAGAGGCACTGTGGAGAGTGCTGCCATGAGCCTTTTATTTGGTCTAACCATGGATATTTTGATGGGGAAAACCTTAGGTTGGTATGCCCTGATATTCTTTTTAGTTTCGATTCCGATTTCCATGATTAATGAAAAGCTATACAGAGAGAAATTTCTTGTTTTAGTAACCTTCACTTTTTCTGCTACAATTATAATAGAAACATTGTTTTTCCTTATTATGTTTATGTTCAGAGGTTATAGATATTTGCCTTTTCTTTTTGGCACTGTTATGGTACCCGAGGCCATATATAACAGCATCCTTATTTTACCGCTTTTTAAACCTGTAAGTAAGGCATACAATTTACTTGACAGCGTTGATAGAAGGAGGAACAGGCTATCGACATGACTAATAAACATGAAAAGAAACACGAAGGCTTGGACAGATACATAATAATGGCTTTGTTTATTATAATAGCAGCAGTCGCTATTATCTATAATCTTGCAAAGATTCAATTAGTAGACGGACAAAATTACAGAGAAGAAGCAATTTATCGTCTTTCTGCCTCAGGCGTAATATATCCTAAGCGGGGAGATATTTTTGACAGAAATGGTGTTCCCATTGCCGGAAGCCGTATGGGATACTGTGCTCAATATGTGGATGTCAAGATGCCCAATGATGAAAAAAACCGGATGCTCCTGGAGCTGATTAATATATTGGAGCAGGATGGGAAAGTAATAAAAAGCAGATTAAATAACTATTTAGCATTTAATCCTGTCAGGTTTATAATAGAGAACCCGGAGAATTTTATTAAAACAATCGTAATTACTAAAGAAGATGCTGAATTTATTATAACAGCAGACCAGGCTTTTGATTATTTACGGGATAAGACCTTTGAAATAGATTCGACTTATACCGATGAAGAAGCCTTTAAAATTATGCAGCTTCGTTATGAGATTTTAGTCAGTCAGCCTCAAATCAGTAATCCTCTGACAGTAGCTGACGATATATCGGTAGAAACTATGAGCGTGTTGGAAGAAAGAAGCTTCGAGTTAAGAGGGGTCACCACCTTTATTAAGCCTTACCGTGAGTATTATGAAAACGCAAGGATCATATCTCACGGTAAGGCTTAATAAAGGTGGTGACCCCTCTTAAGCCTTA
>JAAYNX010000233.1 GCA_012520615.1 Clostridiaceae bacterium
GAAGAGTGGGACCAAACTTGTGATAGACTTATTGCTGCTCACCAAGCCGGTATTCAAGCTTATAAGGAGAATTGCAATAAACTGTTTTGATATGCAGTTTATAATATTTTATTATGTAATCATAAATCGCAGCAAGCCAATCTTCCGGGTCTCTTTAAATTTAAGAGTCTCAAAACCGCCGGGTTGCCTGAATTTTTGGATATATTAAAGACAATTTGATTGAAATGTGGTATTATCGTAAACAATATAAATGGATGTATAAATGAATAATCATCCAAGTTAGTGAGGAATTTTATGCTTCCAGTAAGATATGAACACATTAAGACATGTAAACAATCCGGTGCAAGGCTAGGAAGGGTTCACACTCCTCATGGCAGCTTTGATACTCCTGTTTTTATGCCCGTTGGCACGCAGGCAACAGTAAAAGGAATGTCACCAAACGAATTAAAGGAAATTGGTGCCAACATAATTTTAAGCAATACCTATCATCTTTTTTTAAGACCTGGTCAGGAGCTTGTTAGGGAGGCTGGGGGGCTTCACAAGTTCATGAACTGGGATCGCTCAATATTAACTGATAGCGGGGGCTTTCAAGTATTCTCATTAAGTGATATCCGTGATATTAAAGAGGAAGGTGTTACTTTCCGCTCTCATATTGATGGTTCGAAGAAATTTATGTCTCCGGAAGTATCCATAGGGGTTCAAAATGACCTTGGGGCCGATATAATAATGTGTTTTGATGAATGCACTCCATATCCATGTGATTATGATTATGCAAAAAAATCAATGGAGATGACTACAAGATGGGCAAAAAGATGCAAAGAAGCCCATGCAAGGCCTGATGAGCAGGCTCTTTTCGGTATAGTTCAGGGAAGTACCTACGCCGATTTAAGAATAGAAAGTGCAAAGCAAATAACCGAATTGGATTTTCCCGGCTATGCCATTGGAGGTTTAAGCGTGGGGGAACCGGGCAACATAATGAACGAGATGTTGGAAATAACAGTTCCATATCTTCCAAAGGACAAGCCTAGGTATCTGATGGGGGTAGGAAGCCCTGATTATCTCATAGATGGTTCCATACGCGGAATTGATATGTTTGATTGTGTGTTACCTACAAGAATAGGTCGAAATGGTACGATTTTTACATCCAAGGGTAGGGTCATTATAAGGGACGCAAAATATGCCCGTGATTTTTCACCTATGGACGAGAATTGTGATTGTTATGCATGTAAAAACTTTACCAGAGCCTATATCAGGCATCTGTTCAAGTGCGGCGAAATGCTGGGCCTGCGCCTTGCAACATGGCATAATTTAAGATTCCTGATTAATCTGATGAAGGACGTTAGAGAAGCAATTAAAGAAGACAGGCTTTTGGACTTCAGAAAAGAGGCTTTTGAAAGATTAGGATATTAGATTATGTATTTAGTAAGTGACAAAAATATTTTTTAATAATTGATTACCAGCATCAAATACTGTATAATGTCGTTGTATTATGCGAATTTATTGTATTTACAAAACATTTTGGAGGTTTCATATGAATTTTTTATCTAGCTTATTACTATTTGCAGCAGAAGGCGCTGCAATAGATCCAAATGCTTCGGGAGCTGATTTATCCGGTGCAAATAATTGGTTTCAAATGCTGTTTCTTATTCTTCCACTGGGTCTAATGTATGTTCTAATGGTTGTTCCTCAGAAGAAAAAGGAGAAAAAATTAAGAGACACAATAAACAGTGCTACTGTAGGTGATCAGATTGTCACAATTGGTGGAATAGTAGGTAAAATCGTTAACATACAGGATGACGAAATAACCTTTGAAACAAGTGTGGAACGTACTAAACTTACAGTAAAGAAATGGGCAATTAAAGATGTAATCAAACCGATTGAAAACTAAGTAGTTGCTTTAAGGAATCCCCGGGAAATCCGGGGATTTTGAATATTGAATAATGAATATTGAAGAATGATTATTGAAGAATAGGAGGTAAAATTATGACAAATGATTATCTTGCAGTTGGTAAAGTAATAAATACTCATGGTATTAAAGGTGAAATCAAAGTAATGCCAATTACATCAGATATATCACGGTTTGATTACCTTCTTTATGTAACGACAAACTATGAGGGGACTCTAAAGGAATTTAGAGTATTAAAGTGCAGAATCCATAAAGGCTTTGTTCTCATTACCCTTAAGGGAATTGAAACTATGGATGATGCTGAAAAATTAAAAGGGCAAGAGCTTTTGGTCCATCGTAAACACGCAATAGAGCTTGAGGAAGACGAATTCTTTATCTGTGATATTATTGGATTGGATGTTTACGAGGAAGATAAGCTACTAGGTCGGCTGACAGATGTATTGGAAACAGGAAGCAATGATGTTTATATCATTACCGATGAAAACAAGAAGGAAATTCTCATTCCGGCATTAAAATCTGTGGTTTTAAATGTAGATATAGAAGGAAAACGAATGCAGGTAAAAATTCCGGAGGGCTTAATTGATGATATTTGATGTATTAACCCTCTTTCCGGAGAGCATAGATAGATTTTTAAATGAAAGCATTATCGGAAGAGCAAGGGAAAAAGAAATTATAACGGTAAACACAATAAATATACGTGATTATTCCCTGGATAAACACCGTAAAGTGGATGATTACCCCTATGGAGGAGGAGCAGGAATGGTTATGACTCCTCAACCTCTATATGACGCATGGGAACATGTTGCTAAACAGAGTTCAAAGAAGCCTAAGACAGTTTACATGAGTCCTCAAGGAAGAGTATTAACCCAGAAAATTGCTGAAGAGCTTAAAAAAGAAGAGCGACTGATAATTATTTGCGGGCATTATGAAGGAATTGACGAAAGAGTTCTTGAGGAAATCGTTGACGAGGAGATCTCAATAGGGGATTATGTTTTAACCGGGGGAGAGCTTCCCGCAATGGTATTGATAGACTGCATAAGCCGCTTAATTGACGGAGTTTTAAGTTCTGAAGAATCCTATCTTAAAGAATCTCATTATAACGGTCTTTTAGAGTTCCCACAGTATACCAGGCCGGTAGAATATAGGGGAAAAAAAGTGCCGGATGTATTGGTTTCAGGTCACCATGCCAATATTGAAAAATGGCGGTATTTGAAGATGCTTGAGAGAACCAGGGATAAACGCCCTGATATGTACGAGAAATACGAAAAAGAAAACAAAGAAAGAGTATTAGACGCTTTTGGTTTACTACCAAAGAAAAAAAGAAGAAAAAAGGCAGGTGGTGAAAGTGGCAACGAAAAAGGAACCCCTGGCATTTAGAATGTCTCCTCGCAATCTGGACGAGTTTGTAGGGCAAGAACATATAATAGGACCAAATAAATTACTTAACAGAATGATTAAGGCCGATAAAATATCTTCAATTATAATATACGGGCCACCCGGAACAGGCAAAACCTCAATTGCCAGAATTATTGCAAATACAACCAAGTCTACTTTTTATAAATTGAATGCTGTTACTGCAGGGGTAAAGGACATTAAACAAGTGGTTGAAGAAACCCAGAATGCCTTTTTAAATCCCACCGGCAGATCTGTTTTGTTTATAGATGAAATACACCGTTTTAACAAGGCTCAACAGGATGCGCTTCTTCCTCATGTCGAAGACGGGACGGTTGTATTGATTGGTGCTACCACCGAAAATCCGTTTTTTGAAGTTAATAAGGCCCTGATTTCACGGTCCACGGTTTTTATGTTGGAGCCATTAAAAAATGAACATATTATCAAAATTATTAATATGGCTGTTTCTGATAAAGAAAGAGGTTTGGGAGCCCTAAACATAAATATCACTGAGGATGCGGTTTTATTACTCGCTGATATGTCCGGAGGAGATGCCCGTATTGCATTAAATGCTCTGGAGCTGGCTGTGCTTACTACTGATATGAATGAAGACGGGGTTTACATTATAACACCCGATGTTATAATGGATTGTATACAAAAAAAGGTAATTAGGTTTGATAAGTCGTCAGAACAACATTACGACAATATAAGTGCTTTTATTAAATCAATGAGAGGAAGCGACCCGGATGCAACCCTTTTATATTTGGCTAAAGCGCTTTATGCAGGGGAAGATCCAGAATTTCTGGCAAGGCGAATCATGATTTGCGCATCAGAGGATGTAGGTATGGCGAACCCTAATGCGCTTATTTTAGCAGTAGCTGCAACTCAGGCAATACATATGATAGGAATGCCCGAAGCGAGGATACTGTTGAGTCAAGCGGCTGTTATGGTAGCCACAAGCCCAAAATCAAATTCGTCATATAAAGCTCTTGATGCCGCATTATATGATGTAGAGCATAAAAACACAGGAGAAGCTCCTATGCATCTTCGCAACGCTCCGGCAAAAGGGATGGAAAGCCTAGGTTATGGAGTAGGATACAAATATGCCCACGATTACCCAGGAAATATTGTAAACGACATGGAATATATGCCTGAAGAAATGCGGGGAACATATTATTATCATCCTTCAGCTAACGGATACGAAGCAAGAATAAAGGAGTGGCTTGAAAAACGGAGAAAGAATAAAGAAAACTAAGGTGAAGACGTATGGAAGAGAATGAGAAACGTCGTATCAATACCGTAAAAATTTTCTCAATCCTATTGTTGCTTACAGGAATACTACTTATATTAGTACCTGTTATTAAAACATATCTTAATACAAAACGTAATAATGATGTAATTGATGAGTTTCTGAAACAATCGGAAAATGCAGCCTTAGAAATAGAACCATTACAAGATGAAGAGGTGGAAGCCTTTTATATTCCTCCTGAATTGAGTGATGATAATACCCAGACTGATTTAAACAATTCTCCTTCGCCTGAACCTGAACCTCCTGTATCCGATGAACCTGCACAATCACCTGAGCCGTCTAAAAAGCCTGGAATGACCAAGGAAGAAATGAAAAAACGGACTAGCGGTGTTTTAATTATTCCGAAGATTGATGTAAAAATGCTGATAATGGATGGGGTAGATGATGAGACACTTCGTGTTGCCGCCGGCAGACTACCTTATACAGATAATTTTGACGAAATAGGAAACTGTGTATTGGCAGGGCATCGTAGCTATACCTTTGGAAAATACCTAAACCGTCTGGATGAACTGGATATAGGAGATAAAATTACTATTCAGACAAAAGACAAAACACTAAATTATACTATTTACAATTCTAAAATAATTGAGCCAGATGATTTTTCAATAATTGAAAAAAACGATACCGATAAAATATTAACCGTTTTCACCTGTCATCCGCCGGGAATAGGCTCCCATAGGCTGGTAGTCCAGGCGCTTCAAGATAATTGATAAATACCGGCAGGGTATGACGGAAATATACAATGAATAAATTAAGGGGCATGACCAAAATATTCATTTATTTTGTGACTGCCCCTTTTTCAGTGATAAGTATTAAATAGAAATTTCGCCGTTTTAAGGATTAGTTGTTATCCGGCACGGCAATTGCCTTTTCCAATCTTTCAATGCCTATTTTTATCCTTCTTAATGTCTCGTTCTTTCCTAATATATCCGCAATTTCTATTGCTCCGCCGGGGGTTACCGCCCAGCCTGAAATAGCGGTACGAACTGGCCATAACATTTGACCGTTTTTTATACCGAGCTGCTCGACTAAAGCTAAGAGATTATCGTGGATGGAGGTTTCGTTCCAGCTTTCCAAGTTTTCCAATACAGGAAGAGCCGCCTTTAAGCTTTCAAGAGAATTTTCAAATGTAGTTTTCATCTTTTTATGGACATAAATATTAAGGTCATAATCGCATAGTTCATTTAAAAAGCCGACCTTGGAAGGAATATCTGTTAGAACTTCTGTTCTTGCTTGCAAAATCTTACTAACCTTTGATAAATCAATATCTTTATTTGTTATGCTATCAGCAAGATAGGGAAGGGCCAGCTCATGGAATTCTTCGGGGCTCTTAGCTCTGATATACTGTGCATTGAACCATTTTAGCTTATCCATATCAAAAGATGAAGGAGATTTGCTTATGTTACTAATATCAAATGCTTTTTCTAGCTCAGAAAGTGTAAACATTTCCTGATTTGAGTCAGGAGACCAGCCTAAAAGAGCAATATAATTAATAATTGCTTCTACCAAATAACCCATTTTCAATAAATCTTCAAATCCTGCATCACCTTTTCGTTTGGATATCTTTGAACCATCGGGCTTTACAATGAGGGGAAGATGAATATAAACAGGAATATCCCATCCGAAGGCTTCATATAAGAGGTTGTACTTTGGTGTGGAAGACAGATATTCACTGCCTCTAACAACATGAGTGATATCCATAAGATGATCATCGATTACATTAGCAAAATTATAAGTAGGAAGACCATCGCTCTTGAGCAAAATCTGATCCTCAAGCATATTGTTTTCAATAGTAATAGAACCGTATACTGTGTCTTCAAAGGTTGTGGTTCCTTCTCTTGGCATCTTTTGGCGGATGACACATGGCTCTCCATTTTTCAGCTTTTCGGCGATTTCTTCCTTTGAAAGGCTAAGACAATGGCGATCATACATAAAGGTTTGATTTTTGGCTTCGCATTCTGACCGCAGGGAATCCAACCTTTCTTTAGAACAGAAACAGTAGTATGCATGACCCTTTTCAATCAATTCTTCTGCATAAGGTTTATAGGTGTTTTTTCTTTCGCTTTGAACGTACGGCTCATAAGGACCACCTATATCTGGACCTTCATCATGATTCATTCCACAGAGTTTTAAGGTGTTGTAAATAACATCAACTGCACCTTCTACCAAACGTTCTTGATCGGTGTCTTCTATACGTAGAATAAACTTACCGTTTTTAGATTTAGCCACTAGATACTCATATAAAGCAGTGCGTAGATTTCCTATATGCATGTACCCTGTGGGGCTTGGAGCAAAGCGAGTTCTTACTTGACGTTCCATAATATCTTTCCTTCCGTAGTGTAAAAATTTCCAAGTATTAATTATATTTGTAGATATATTATCTTACAAGTAATCATTTTGCGAATTACAGTGATATTATACATGATTATACCACGATATTACAGTTTTTTATGGGAGAATAAAGATTTACTTCACCGCATTGTAATTGTGCTTTAAAAGAATGTAATATTAAAGTATAATTCTATTTGTGAACCAAAACAAATATTAATCGTCAAATTTAATGAAGGAGGGAGGCAGGAAAAAGTGACTCCTTCGGAAATGACAAAAGAGATATCTCGACTAGTCGAAGAATATGGAAATGATGTTTTAAAAATTGCAACAGTAATTTTAAAATCGAAAGAGCTGGCAGAGGATGTTTACCAGGAAACATTCCTCAGAGTTGTCCGTTCTTATTCGGGTTACCGTGGTGAGAGCAGCGAGAAGACATGGATTATAAGTATCGCCGTAAATCTTTGCAGAGATTATATGAGAAGCGCTTGGAAAAGGCGTGTGGTTGTGACAGATAACTTTCTTACATATACTGCCGACGATGATACGGAAGAAATCATTGAGAAAAGAAGCGAAAAACAGTTATTGATAAATGCCATAATGAAGCTGCCCGACAAATACAGAGAAATTATCCATCTTTTTTATTATCAGGAGATGGGTGTTAAAGATATTGCAAAAGTTTTAAAGATACCGGGGGGAACGGTGAAAAGTAGATTGTTCAAAGCTAGAATACTGCTTCACGACATGATTGGAGGTGAGGCTCATGGCTGAATCATATGATAGAAATGATTTATCTTCATCTATCACTGATGACATGATTAAAGAGGCTTTAAAGTCAGGGCTATCGAGCATTAAAGCCTCGGATTATCTTATTGAAAGTACTTTGGAAAAATGCCAAGAAGAAATCGAAGAAGGTAAACAAAAGAAAAAAACAAGATTATTTATGACTATGGCATATAAACTTGGAGCTCCTCTGGCAGCAGGGGCTTTGGTCTTGATGCTTATGATTAACGGTCCTAAGTATTTTTCAAGCAAAATGGAGATGGCCGCTCCCAAAGCCTCGTCTCTAGATGGTTCAGTATCTAATGAAGAATATAAAATGGATAGTGGGTTTTCGGTAAGCGCTGATTCTGAAACTCAAGCACCTGATGCGTATATGTATGAATTTACAGAACCAAAGGAGAAAAACGACGATTCTTCTTATGAAGACTCAGCCGGTACAACAATGATGCGTATTAACGAAAGTATTACTGCCCTGAATTCTTCGATTAATCGTACCGCCAATAGTACTGAACCGAGCCTGGATGAAAGCTTTAAAAGTTTCAACGCTATAACCGATCTATATAATGAGAATAACGGTACAAAGCTAACCCTTGAAAGAGACAATGTACGGCGCATTTATACCTTACTGGAAACTGGTGTTAGTACGGATACATTGTTGAATGCCGGTGATTACCATGAAGTATTAAGCGGTGACGGATATTGGGCATTACCCTTGGAAAATAATAGGGGGGATATTGAGGTAGTTTTAACCGCTAACATGTTTGATGTTAAAGACCCCAATATACCAGTATCAAACAGGGACACTATTTATTCGATTGAAAATAAGGAGTTTATTGTTTCTCCGCTTGATAACAGTAATTATATCGGTAGTGAATTACAGGAACTTTTCGAATTTGATTCTTTATTCGGTATGATAAGTGAAATGGGCTATGAGTATGGGAATGATACCGAAATGATTGTTGCGGATATAAATTATGGCGCTGACTTTATAGTGTTGTTAAGCACAGGTAATGAAAAGAATGTTATACCTTTTTTAACAAATGAAACTTTGTTTGGAGTTGAAAACAAAAAGATTTATCTATGGTCTGAATTCGTAAAAATTGTTAGTACAAGCATGGGACAGTGAGGAATACTGTCCCTTTCCTTGCTTTAGGCAAGTATTACGAACAACTATAAAAACTATAAAGAAAAAAGTTGATAAAAGGGTTGACAAGTAGCGCGGGCCTCATGTAATATAGTAAATGCGGTTCGGAAAGAGCCAAACATACGAATATGGGAGAATTCCCGAGCGGCCAAAGGGGGCAGACTGTAAATCTGTTGTCAGTGACTTCGGTGGTTCGAATCCACCTTCTCCCACCAATAAATCAACATTAGTTGATACATAATAAACCATCTCGTTTTGGGGTGGTTTATTTGTCTTTATAGACATAAAAGCTGATATTTTAAAATTTAATTGTTAAATATCAACAATCATATTGACATTCAATAAGTTGTGCTTGTACAATATTATAAGCACAAGATATTGTATTTATTTTCATACTTAGGAGGGGGATTTATGTTCACTAACATACAAAAGAGAGATGGAAGAATTGTTCCCTATAATATTGAGAAAATTGCAAATGCCATAAAAAAGGCCATGGAAGCAGCCGGACGCAAAGAACCGGATGAAAGCACAAGGCTGGCTAATTTAGTACAAAAAAAGCTTATTGAAAAATATGACTCCAAAACACCTGATATTGAGGATATCCAGGATTGTGTTGAAGAAGTCCTCATGGAAAACGGTTATGCCTTTGTTGCCCGTAAATATATCCTATACCGTTCAGAACGCAGTATGGCCCGTGAGCGTAATTCAAACCTTATGCGTATTTATGATGAACTAACAAATAAGGCTGCTAATTTAAGCGATATGAAGCGCGATAATGCCAACATAGATGGAGACACTGCTATGGGTGTCATGCTTAAATACGGATCAGAGGGAGCCAAGGATTACTATGAGAAATTTATACTGACCTCCCGTCAGGCAAAGGCTCATAAAGAAGGCGAAATACATATCCATGATTTTGATTTTTATACTCTTACCACAACCTGTTGTCAGATAGATATAAAGAAACTTTTTAAGGGCGGATTCTCCACCGGTCATGGTCATTTGCGTGAGCCCAACAGCATACACAGTTACTGCGCATTGGCGTGCATAGCTATACAGTCAAATCAAAATGACCAGCATGGTGGACAAAGTATTCCTAATTTTGATTATGGGCTAGCTCCCGGTGTAGCTAAAACATATAAAAAGATATATACTTCCAACCTATATAAAGGGTTGACTTTGCTAAAACAGGATTCAAAGATAACAAGGGATGAAGTAAAAAAAATTGTTTCCGATATTGAAAAGGATTACGGTGTATACCCTTCTCTTGAAATGTCTCCAGAATATATTGAAAAGGAAAAGGATGCATTTCTACCGATTATAGGCGATGAAAAGACCTTAGAACAGATACAATCATTTGCTACTCGGCTTGCTATTGATGAAACCGAGAAGGAGACCGCTCAGGCAATGGAAGGCTTGGTACACAATCTGAATACCATGCATAGTCGAGCAGGTGCTCAAACTCCTTTTTCCAGTATTAACTACGGTACAGATACATCTCCTGAAGGACGAATGGTTATTCGAAATGTCTTACTTGCCACAGAAGCAGGACTGGGTAACGGCGAAACGCCCATTTTCCCCATACATATATTCAAGGTTAAGGAAGGCATAAACTATAATCCGGAAGATCCTAATTATGATTTGTTTAAGTTGGCATGTCGTGTTAGTGCGAAACGTCTTTTTCCTAACTTCTCTTTTATTGATGCTCCCTTTAACAAGGCCTACTACAAAGAAGGACATCCTGAAACCGAGGTAGCATACATGGGCTGCCGTACAAGAGTAATAGGGAATACATACGATAAAGAAAATGAAATAACCTATGGAAGAGGCAACTTAAGCTTTACTTCAATAAATCTGCCCCGCATAGCCATCAATAGCAATGGCAATGTTGAATGGTTCTTTGAAGAACTGGAAAGAAAGATGGAGCTTGTGATAAAACAGCTTCTTGATAGATTCCGCATACAGGCGGCAAAGACAGTCAGGAATTTTCCATTTTTAATGGGTCAGGGCATATGGATTGGTTCGGACAAGCTTTCCGTTGATGATAAGATAGGGGAAATTCTTAAGCACGGGACATTATCAGTTGGGTTTATTGGTCTTGCTGAGGCCCTTGTTGCTCTTAAAGGCAGCCACCACGGACAGACTGTGGAATCACGTAATCTTGGTCTTGAAATAGTAAGCTTTATGCGAGATTATTTAGATCGCTTGAGCAAAGAAAAACAACTTAATTTCACCCTCCTTGCCACACCGGCAGAAGGGCTGTCCGGTAGATTTATCCGTATGGATAAGAAGAAATATGGCGAAATACCAGGCGTTACAGATAAGGATTACTACACCAACAGCTTCCATGTTCCTGTGTATTTCCCTATTTCGGCATATGAAAAAATACAGATAGAAGCGCCATACCATGCTCTTACAAACGCAGGACACATAACCTATGTAGAGTTGGATGGTGATCCTGTGAAAAACTTAGACGCTTTTGAAAAGGTAATACGTACTATGAAAGAGGCTGGTATAGGGTATGGTTCTATAAATCACCCTGTAGACCGTGACCCTGTTTGCGGGTATAGCGGTATAATTGATGATGAATGCCCAGGGTGCGGTAGAAAAGAGAATGATGGTCCTATTGGTTTTGAAAGGATTAGACGTATAACGGGTTACCTGGTTGGCACTCTTGACAGATTCAATGATGCCAAGCGTGCGGAGGTGGAAGACCGTGTCAAACATAATATCGCATAAAATACGTGTTGCAGGAATTGTTAATGATTCTATTACCGACGGTCCCGGTATCAGGCTTACACTATTTGTACAAGGCTGTGAAAGAAATTGCCCAGGGTGTCATAATCCAAGTTCATTACCTTTGAATGCTGGGAAACTTTATACTGCACAAGAAATAATGGATAGAATTAAAAAAAATCCTATGCTTTCAGGGGTTACGTTTAGCGGAGGAGAGCCAATGCTACAAGCAGAAGCTCTTTTGCCCCTGGCACGCATGATTAAAGATGCAGGTCTTGACCTTGCGATTTATACTGGTTTTACTTTTGAAGAGCTGCTAAAGCAAGGCGATCCATCTGTAATGGAACTTTTGTCCAATGCAAGCACGCTGATAGACGGGCCATTTATACTGGCCCAAAGATCCCTCAATTTAAGCTTCAGAGGCTCTAGTAACCAGCGGATACTTAATCTGAAAGAGTCGTTGGCTCAGGGAAAATCAGTTGAGGAAAGTAATCCGGCATGGATAGGAACATCGGTAGTTGACGCGCAATACAATAAGTGATAGTATTAAAAAATATTAAAATAAAAACAGATTGTGGGGGGACTCTTAAGAGTTGAGAAGGTAAAACCTGACCCTTTGAACCTGTCAGTTAACACTGTCGTAGGGAAGCAATACATAATTTATAGCACATATATGCTCTCCTAAAAAAGGAGGGCATTTTTTTAAATATAGAGATCTTATCTGTTACGAAAAATCAGATGAAGGTCCTATACCATGAAGATAAATTTTACAATGCACAGAATATAGTTGTGGATCCAGTAATGGTTTCCACAAGCGGTTCAAAACTTCTTAAGGATGATGCGGTGGAAGCCTTGAAAAGTTGTTTATTTCACCAAGCAATTTTATTAA
>JAAYNX010000014.1 GCA_012520615.1 Clostridiaceae bacterium
AGGAAGGTACATAGGATAAATGCGTAAAGTGATGGGCGTATTAGCACCAATAATGGTGATAATGGTTGCTTGGGCGTTGGCCGTCAAAGCAGAGTCTTCCATTGACGCTATTCAATCACTGATTAAGGTTATTCCTTATGTGATCGCATTATTGGCCATTTTCATGAGTGTCTGGTATCAGAATAGCAACTCATTTTATTTGGTCTGTTTTATTTTAGTATCTTATATTTTTATCAGTATTTCTAAAAATCATTTTCCCATGCTTACAGAAGCCGTAACAATGCTTAGTATTCTACTTCCGATAAACACCGTATGGCTAAGTTTTTCTCAGGAAAGAGGCATTTTCAGCACTTATGGGAGAAACAAGGCAGTAATTGTATCAATACAGCTTATATGGGTGTTTATTAATACTATGAGAAAATCAAGTATTGCTGTTACTCAAGATATGATTTCACAAATATTTATAGGTATTAAAGCCCCTGCGGTGGTTTTATACATATTGGCTGTAGGTATTCTTCTATCATGCTATATTTTAAAGCGGCGATATATGGATCTCATATATGTGACGGTTCTTATTTCCTCAATTATTGCTTTCTATTTTTCAAACAGGATATTGTTAGTTGCAATCTTTACATCAGCAATTTTCGTTATTATGGTAATAGCAATGTTTGATGTATCGTATTCTTTGGCTTTTTATGATACACTTACTGGTGTACTATCTCGAAGAGCGCTTGAACAGGAGCTTCTAAAACTTGGAAACCGCAAATATGCCATAGCAATGGTGGATTTGGATCATTTTAAGAAAATAAATGATACTTATGGTCACGATATTGGGGATGAGGTTTTAAAAATGGTAGCATCTATTCTCAATAGTACTTTTTCTAAAGCAAAAGTATTCCGCTATGGTGGAGAAGAATTTGTTGTGCTTTTCACAGGTAAAGGCAATAAGGAGATTCTGCCGCAGTTGGAGCGAGCTAGGAAAGCTGTCGAATGCAGGCCGTTTATTTTAAGATCTGATAAAAGGCCTGATGAAAAACAAAATAAGTATAATAAATATTCTAGAGGTAAAGGTAAAATAAATATAACAGTGAGTATAGGTTTAGCTCAAAAGACAGAATTATTAAAATCATGTTATGATGTAATAAAAAAAGCAGATGAAGCGCTATATAAATCCAAAAATGGTGGTAGAAATTGTGTAACGAGCATTTAAAATATTAGGAGGGTACTAATGAATAACATTCTCCAGGGTATTATCCAAAGTGAAGAAGAGGCTTCAAGGATTGAGAATGAAGCGAAGCAACAAGCCTCAATGATCTTAGCAGAAGCGAGAAAAAACGCCTCCGAGATTATGGAAAAATCTCTATTAGAGGGGGATGCTCTAACGGAAGAATTGCTTCAGAACGCCAGAGATGAAGCTGTGGAGGAAATTAATAGTCAAACAGAATCCAAAAAAAGTGCACAGGAGCAGATTAGGCTTAAATCCAAAGAAAGGCTCGAAAAAGCAGCAGAATATATAGTGGGAAGGATTGTGAATTAGCCATGGCAGTTATAAAAATGAACAAAATTACTGTCTTGGGGCTTTCGGAGGAACGATCTGCTTTATTAAAATCGCTGCTGAAATTGGGAGTTCTGGAAATTAATCAAGAAGAACCTCAAGAGGATTTTGGAGATAAAACATACAACATAAACGTTCTTACAGAACTGGCAGACATAGATGAAAACATTTCCCAACTGGAGCGGGCAATCGATATATTAAGTCGTTATGCTCCGGTTAAGAAACCTTTTTTATCGGCAAGGCGCATTATATCTGAAGCTGATTATAATCAAAAAACAAAAGAAATTGACAAGATATTAAGTGCCGCTACTCAGATTATCAGTGCCGAAGATGATTTATCAAAACTGAAAGGTGAAGAGAATAATATTAGGAGTCAGTTGGATTCAATTGAACCTTGGCTTAAACTCGATATACCTCTGGAACTTACAGATACGCGCTATACATTTTTCCAAACCGGCAGCCTGCCGGGAAGAATCGATGTAAAAGCTCTAGACGAGAATCTAAAAGCTGAGTTTCCAGAATCAGGACTTTTAATAGTTAAGAGTGATGAAGATATTCACTATGCGATTGTTTTTGGAATGAAAGTTTTTGAAACAGAACTAATGGAACTATTAAGAGGTTGGGGATGGAATCGCATAACCATTAGAGAGGGCCAGGGGACTGCGCAAGAAAGAAAAACCCGGCTAAAAGCCGAACTTAAAAACATTGAAAAGAAACGGGAAAACGGAAAAGCTCTTATTATTGAGTTAGCAAAGAAGAGAGAAGAACTCGAGATTATTTCTGATGCACTTCAGGCCGAAAAAGCCAGGGTTGAAGCAAAAAGCCGATTACTTTCAACAAAATCAACATTTTTATTGAAAGGCTGGCTGCCTGCTGAGCATTCTGCTAAGGTTGAAGAGTATATAAATAAGCACTTCTTCTGTGCGGTTACCATTGAAGAACCGGCAAAGGATGAAGAATTCCCTGTTTTACTTAAAAACGGACCCATAGTTGAAGCAATTAATCCTATTGTTGAAATGTATGGACTTCCTTCTAGCCTTGAAATAGATCCCAGAGCCATTACACTTCCTTTCTACATTTTTATGTTCGGATTGATGCTGGGTGATGGTGGTTACGGTATTCTTATTGCTTTGGCAACCGGGTTTGCCCTGAAAAAATATCGTATGGAGGATTCAACCAGGCAATTTATAAAACTCTTGTTTCTTTGTGGTTTGTCTACTATTCTTGCAGGATTCCTGTTCGGGAGCTGGTTTGGTATAGCATCCCTTGCAAAAACCGCCCTGTGGATTGTTCCCACTGAGAAGCCCGAGCTTATGATGAGTTATTCCATTCTGATTGGTATTATTCATATGTATACCGGTATGTTTATGAAGGCACTAAACTATATACGCCGGGGTCAAATTCTAGATGCAATTTTTGATGTAGGATTTGGCTATATGATGTTAACCGGATTTATTATGATTCTTTTGCCCTTCGCACCTGGGCTTACAATTCCAAGTTCAAGCCCTATTGTACAAGCTGGATATTATGTATTTGCAATAGGAGTAGGTCTGGTACTTCTTACTGCCGGAAGAAATTCCAAGAACATTTTTGGAAAGATTTTTGGAGGATTGCCTAGGCTTTATGATATAGTCGGTTTTTTCAGTGATTGTCTTTCTTATACAAGAATACTAGCATTGGGTCTTGCTTCGGCTATTATCGGGGATATAGTCAACACCTTGGCCACATCCTTCGGTGATAACTTTATTATACGGATTACACTTACAACAGCAGTGCTTCTTTTCGGGCATACTTTGAACTTTGCCCTTAACGCACTTGGTGCATATGTTCATTCCTGCAGACTTCAATTTTTGGAATTCTTCGGAAAATTCCTTGAAGGCGGCGGGGTAGCGTTTAATCCGTTTAAGGCAAAGACAAAATACGTTGTAGTAGATTATGAATCAACACAGTTTCTCAATTCCGGTTCAAAATCCGGAATAGTATAATTAATATTTTAATTTCAGGAGGAAATACACTATGCCAGATTTAAAGTTTGTCGATTTATTCTTAAATCCTAAAGTATACGCAATTTTAGGTGCAGTTATCTCATTCTTGGTTGCTGCTCTCGGTTCATCAAAAGCATGCGGAATTTCAGGTCAGGCTGCCGCAGGCGTAATAACCGAAGAACCTAGCAGATTTAGCGCAACAATGATTCTGCAGGCACTACCCGCAACACAGAGTATTTATGGATTTGTTATCGCTTTTATGATAATCGGTAAAATATCCGGTGTTAACACTCTCGAAAACGGACTCTCACTATTTGCAACCGGGCTTCCAGTCGGCATTGTAGGCTATATATCAGCCATCTGGCAGGGTAAAGTAGCAACAGCAGGTATACATTTGGTGGCAAAAAGGCCTGAAGCACTTGGTAACGCTATTATTTATGCGCTCATGGTTGAGATGTTCGCTATATTAAGTCTTGTTGTTTCCATTCTTATGTTGGGACAGATTTAGTACGAATTTGAATGGCTATATGCCTAACAGTAATGATATTCACATATTGTATTAATAATTGAAGGGGCTTATGAAATGAATGGAGCCGAAAAAATCAAAGAAAGAATACTGACTGATGCCAGAAAGCTACATGATAAGATAGTGGAAGAAGCAAAAGTCCAGGCACAAAGCATTATTGCAGAGGCTGAGAAAGAGGCTTTTCTAAAAACTGCATTAATGGCTGAGAAAGCCAAGGAAGAAGCAATTCTTATTAAACAGCGTTATCAGGCAGCAGATAGCATGGAAGAAAGAAAAAACATTCTTAAAGTTCGTCAGGAGTGCATTAATGAAGCTTTTGACCTTGCTTTAAAGAACCTTTCCAATATGCCGGATGACAAATATAAGCTCTTTATTGAAGGCATTATTCTCAACACAGTAAAAAACGAAGCTGGAAATATTGTTTTCAATGAAAGAGATAAAATGCGTTTGGGCGATAGCTTTATTTCTCTGATAAATGGGAAACTAAAGGCTAAAGGTCTAGATGCTACATTAAGTATGGCGAAGGATACCTTGGATGCAACTGGTGGTTTTATTCTTCGCTATGGTGATATGGAAATAAACTGTACCTTGGAGATTCTTTTAAACATGCAAAGACCAAACCTAGAACCCGAGGTAGCCAAGATATTATTCAACGAGTAGTAATGGGGCTTTTATGGTGAGTAAAAGTATCCATCCCACTGACTCATAGAGTAAAGGAGTTTGTATGGCCAGAATCAAAGAAGAGGGTTATGCCTATGCCACAGCCAGAATACGTGTGAGAGAATCAAAGCTTCTTTCTAATAATAGATTAGAGCGTCTTTTTGATATCGCAGATTCGGCTGATGCAATAAAGCTTTTAACAGAAGCCGGTTACTCAGGTGAAAACCCCAACAGCGGCAAAGAGGGTGCAGAGGATGTTGAAAAGCTTCTTTCCTCTGAGCTTAAGAAGGCCTATGAATTTATTGAGGAAATTATTCCAGACCCACTGCTAATAGATCTTCTAAGAAAAAAATATGACTACCTTAATGCCAAGCTTATATTGAAAGCTGAATTTTTGAAAATTGATGTGACAAAGACATTGTCCGACATGGGGACAATAAAACCGGAAAAACTTCATAAATTCATAACAGAACGAAAATTTGAAGAAGTATCCGAGATATTTAGTCAAGCTATTTCCAACGCAGAGGAGTCCTTTAACAAAACAGGGGACCCTCAGATTATAGACTTTATTCTGGATAATGCCAGCTATGCCGAGATGATGGCAGATGCATTGCACACTGAAGATCCTGGTTTGATTAAGCTGGTAAACATGCTGATAGACACTGCAAATATCCGCATATTTGTTAGGTCAAAGTTGCTAAAAAAACCTGAAGATTTTATACGCAAAGCTTGGATAAAAAGCGGAAGCTTCAAAGAAGAAATGTTTGAAGAAATGGTTAATGATGGGCTTGACAAGCTATTTGCTGTACTTAAAGACATTGGTTATGAAAAGCTTGCAAACCAATTAATTGATGCAGTTAACAATGAGGATGGTATATCAGAAGTTGAAAAGTTATTAGATGATTTTATTACACTGTATTTAAAACAGAGTAAGTATGTGGTCATGGGTGTAGAACCTGTTATCGGATATTTGTTTTTTAAGGAGACTGAAATAAAAAATGCTCGCTTAATAATAACGGGCATGAAAAACAAAATTTCAAGGGAAACCATTAAGGAAAGGCTGAGGTTGGGCTATGCATAAGATTGCAGTCATGGGAGATAAAGACAGTATCCTGGGATTTAAGGCAATTGGATTTGATATTTATCCCACCGGACAAAAAGAGGAAACGGCAAGCTTACTTGCAAGTCTTGTTGATGATGGGTATGCCCTAATATACATTACTGAGGATACAGCTTACGATATTATGGACGAAATATCTAAGTACAGAAATAGTTATTTTCCGGCGATTATCCTTATACCCGGTAGTACGGGTTCATTGGGAATCGGAAAGAGATTTGTTAAGGAAAGTATTGAAAAAGCGGTAGGCGCTGATATTTTAGCTCAAAATGATTAAGTTGACAAAAATCGTATTCGGGTAATCTCGGATGTTTGAAAGGAATGGAATGATGATGAATCAAGGCAGAATCGTCAAGGTGTCAGGACCTTTGGTTGTGGCAGAGAACATGCGCAACAGCAATATGCTGGACGTGGTGCATGTATCAGAAATGAATTTAATAGGAGAGATTCTGGAAATCCATGAAGATAAGGCCTCCATTCAGGTCTACGAGGAGACATCGGGTTTGGGCCCAGGCGAGCCGGTTGTATCTACAAATGCTCCGCTGAGTGTTGAATTAGGGCCGGGCCTTATAGAGAATATTTTTGACGGTATCCAAAGGCCGCTGGAATCTATGCGAAATGCTTCGGGAAACAATATAACCCGTGGTATTAAGATTGCCGCTTTAAGCAGGGAAAAAGAATGGGATTTCGTTCCTGTTGCCAAACCGGGTGATCAGGTTCAAGCCGGTGATATTATTGGAACTGTTCAGGAAAACGAGGTTTTTCAGCATCGTATTATGGTTCCCTATGGTATAGAGGGAATTGTTGAGTCAATTGAAGAAGGCAGATTTACCATTGATACTACCGTGGCAAAGGTAAAGGATAAGAACGGAAATACAATTGAATTAACAATGATGCAGAAATGGCCTGTCAGAAAAGAAAGACCATATAAGGAGAAGCTATCGCCTAATGAACCGCTTATTACGGGGCAAAGAATAATTGACACTCTTTTCCCCATAGCATCTGGCGGTGTAGCTGCTATTCCCGGTCCTTTTGGTAGCGGAAAGACTGTTGTTCAGCATCAGCTGGCTAAATGGGCAGAAGCTGATTTGGTTGTTTATATAGGCTGCGGAGAGCGCGGAAATGAGATGACCGACGTTCTTATGGAGTTCCCGGAGCTAAAAGACCCGAAAACAGGACATGCCCTTATGAAGAGAACAGTTCTTATTGCAAACACATCAGACATGCCTGTTGCAGCCCGTGAGGCTTCAATTTATACCGGTATCACAATCGCTGAGTACTTCAGGGATATGGGATATACCGTGGCTCTGATGGCTGACTCCACATCTCGTTGGGCTGAGGCACTTCGTGAGATGTCAGGGCGCCTAGAGGAAATGCCCGGTGAGGAAGGATATCCTGCATATCTTTCGTCACGTCTTTCTCAGTTCTATG
>JAAYNX010000223.1 GCA_012520615.1 Clostridiaceae bacterium
TCACAAAATCAAAGGGAATAAGGCAAGAAATATGCCATATCCATGAGGAGCTCTCTTTAATAAAGGTGAAAAACTACGAATGAGTGAGAAAACACGAGAAAATCAAAGATAATAGAAAGAGGAGAATAACAAAATGAAAATCAAAATTTTAGAAACATCTTTAAATCTTAGAATTGAACGAGGAAAAAGGAAAGAAGATTATTTGCTTTCACAAAACATCGCAAAGAAGCAATTGTCTGTTACAGATACGGATATATTTACCAATGTCGAATTTATGGATTGCGACAATGCTGATTATTTAAAGATATTTGAAGATTCGGGATACAAGAGTTATACATCTTTAGATGAAAAAGGTAGAGGAATTCTTTGTGAAATAAAAAAAGAATATACGGTTATCAAAATGGGTGAAATGACCGAACCTCATATGTTGCACTTGCGTGTAGAAAAAGGAAACGAATATATTGACTTAATCACAGTTCGGCTCTTGGTTGCGGGTGGTAATGATGCAGATTTCAAGGATAGAAATAAACAGTGGAATAAGGTGTTAAGTTATATTGACAACCTGTCAGATAAATCCCATCTTGTTTTAACTGGCGACTTTAATCACGGCGTAATAAGTAATGACATTAGCGGATATCGCAATAGACCAAGACAATATTTTAACTATCAAATGGTTGTAAAGGATCTTAAAAACAAGAACATTATTTTGTATCCAATGGAAGGTAACAGTTATCGTGGTTATATGAAAATAGATCATATCGCGACAGGCGAAAAAATAGCAGTAGAAACTGCTGTGTATAATGATGTTTTTGGTAATACGGAAATAATAGGAATTCCCGATCACAGTTGTATTGTTGCCAATATCAAATGCACTTAAATGTAGTTAAAATGAGAAAACACAAAACCATAGCCGTCGATTTTGATGGCACTCTCAGCTTTGGCAGATGGCCTGAGGTTGGCGAACCAAACACAGAACTTATTAGTTTCCTAAAAAGATGGAGCAATAAAGGAAATAAGCTCATTCTTTGGACTTGTCGCACCGGACAAGCTCTTGAAAAAGCCGTTAAATGGTGTGAGCAACAAGGCGTATTTTTTGATGCTATAAACGATAATTTACAAGAATACATCGAACTATACGGTAGCAATTCTTGAAAAATTTGTTGTGATTATTATATCGACGATAAAAGCATTCCTCTTTCTGAATTACAACGTATAGGAAACTGAACAAATGGGGGATATGTATGAACAAGCTGCAAGTTGAAACAAGATTAAAGCAATACTTAAAATCTCATTTCATTAATTTCGAAGTAGATATTGATAACGGTGTCCCTCGATACACTATGATTTTCCAAGGATACGATAGTGCTCCAAACAAGGCGATAGAAACCTGTATTTGGTTATATAACGCCGAAATGGAGGTAAGAACCTACTACCCCCAAGTAGCGGCGGAATGGTGCAAAGATCATAGCGAAAACATACCTATGTTAATGAGATTGTTTAATTATATAAATGCGACGGTTTGGCTTAAATCAGCCGATGGTGCTGGTGGTACGTTGTATCAGCCTCACCACCTACATACGCCAAGAATCTATATGACTGAGGATGATTGTTTTGATATTACCTTAACTACCGTTATTTGTTACGATTTCTATGAAGTGGCACCACTCGAAACCGAAGATTACATTACAGCTTATTGCCCAGAACTATTAGCGGATTTGAGCCCTGCAATATTTGGTTTATTGCTCGACCTAATTGATTTTGAAACCGCTAAACAATACATTCAAATAAATGTTCTCAAGAATAAACAAGGAGGGATTATATGACCGATCAACCAATAAATAACGATGCTCTTAAAAAAACAACCGTGACTTTTATTATAGGTGCTACAGCATCCGGCAAGACAACCTTTATTCAGAATCATTTTTCTAACAAGAGAAATACAGTGATATTGAATGTGTATGATTATCAACAAGCAGCTTATAAAGAAGCGGGATTCGGTAAGCATATCCCGTTTGGACGAGAATTTAAATGCTTATATAAGGCAAACGAAAATCTTTTAGTTGATATCATTAGAGTATTACAAGAAAATAAAAATGTAGTGGTCGAACAGACTTTATACAAAGCAAAGCGCAGAATAGCATACATAGATGCCATTCGTAATGCAGTTGAAAATATTTCCATTGAGGTTTATGTAATGTGTCCGAGCGACTCTGTTTGGGAAGCATATATAAACGAACGAAAACTAAATACTTCTATCCAACGGCTAAGCGCCAATGCGAATGGGATAGAATTTCCTAATCCCAGCGAAGGCTTTGATAAGATATACGAGGTTATAAATAACAATATTAAACTGCGAATGGATGCTCCTAAGCCCGAAATCGTTGATTCTGCACATAAAGAACTCAGCGATGAAGCACAACAAATAAAACAAGAGGAAGAAAAAGCAAAAGAACGATTAGATTTGCTTGAAAGTATGAATTCTCGCCCGTTTTGGCACTGCTGCGAATGCTGCGGTAAAAAAGCTTTTATTACAGCAAAAGAAGCATTTGACGATGGATGGGATTATCCACCACAAATGGGAATATTTGGTTTATTGGGGCCTCGCACTTGTGGGGAATGTGATATTACAAGCACTTTGTATTGGAAGGTACAACAACAAGCCCTGCCAATAGTGGTGGAATCTATGCTTACGAAAGAAGAGTTAAAAACTTGGAGAAGGATTAAAAAAGAACCCGAAAGCTTATTGTAATAAGCATTGTATTAGCAGAGGCATTTATTATATCTGACCCGTAATCTAAGATAGTTAGAGGTGTTGAGTTGATCAATACCTCTAATTGTTTTTCTCCACAAAAAAGTGGTCAATTGAAAAAGTAACTTCCACTTTGCAAAAGTAA
>JAAYNX010000021.1 GCA_012520615.1 Clostridiaceae bacterium
AAGAGAATGACGTTAGTGTATAATTTCTGAAAGCAAGAAAGTCGGCAAATGCTAAAAAGCATAGCAAAATGAATTTATCAAAGAATGACCCATAAGATTTGACCTGGATAACT
This sequence comes from Clostridiaceae bacterium, assembly GCA_012520615.1. Classification (GTDB taxonomy): domain Bacteria; phylum Bacillota; class Clostridia; order DSM-8532; family DSM-8532; genus DTU059. The sequence goes on from JAAYNX010000021.1 coordinate 114, forward strand.
TCATTAGTGGAAACTCTCCAAACAATTGAATTTACAAGAGTATATTAATGATGATTTTGATTACATAAAAAAAGTGCCGTCAATTGCTTGACAGAAACCCTCCTAATGTTAATATTTACTTTTAGCTCGTTTTACTGTATATTTCTACTAAGGGCTCTTAAATATCCAGTCAATCACGATACTTTACAGGAGTCAAGATAAGAGGATATGAGAGAGCCTTTTAATTTGTCTGGCAACCCTATGAGTTTGTCTGGTGAGCTTATATGCAGCATTGATTGTCCACCTCCTTATGCTTATCGCGTAGGTTAATTTTTCTTTCCAGTATATATAGATACATAAAGTACCATAAAGGTTGCACTATTTTTGTAAATAAGTTTGGAAATATTTGGGAGATATGCAACCTTTAGATCGGTCCATATATCTCTATATATACTGATTGCTCTTTTCAATATTAAATTTGCAATTCTCTTTGTCAACTACTAATCTTAATGGGCTGAACACTATATTAGTCCACGGATACTTATAGTCATGCACAAATTTTTTTCTCTTTTAGTAAGCGTCAAACACAGACAGGCCACGCAAAGTTCAGCGCTTATGTGCCCGATCAAGGGGATGAGCGAATCCGTCTGTGTATTAACTTATATCTTCTTCCCAGGCATATTTTTCGGGCTCTGTTCTTTTGGACTTAGGTATATATACATTTTGCGGTATCTTTGTACTGCCGGGTAAAAATTTTTCCACTGTAGCTACATAGCCTGGTTTCCCGAGATTGGGGGCCTGTGTAAAAATCCATGACAAGTATTCAAACGGGTTCAATCCGTTTTCCCGCGCTGTTTCAACAAGGCTGTAATACACCGCACTCTCCCTCACACCGTTAGACCATACCTGGTTTGGATGACCAATTTTCAAACCTCTCAGCAGCCACGTTCAAGATTCACAGTTTACAAGTAATTATTTGCAAAAGCAGAAAGTTTCTTTAGCCATTAACAATGGTCACTCCAAACCGTCCCCTTACTTCCTTAAATAAGTCACCTTAGTATGCGCTAGTATTATGATTTGCTATAGCAGAAGATTCTTTAGAATATATCTTAAAGCATTTCCTGTTGCTCACTCTGCCCTGGTATTTTCCTTTCGGAAGATCCTGACTTTCTTTTATATCGGATAAGCATGAAGGATATAATACCTGCAATACAGATCGCTATAAAAGCAAAAATAAGAATCAAACGCGATTTTCCCAAAAATGTCATCGTTCTTCCGTCCATATCTGCAAAGGTACCGCTAGCTATATTAAAATTATAGGTTATACCATCGACTGTTTTGAATGTCAGTATGTTTTGCATCTGAGATATTTTCTCGTCGGAACTCAGCCACCAGGCTTTTGTCGTAGACTTGGGAATTAACCCACTTTCTTTCACAAGATCTTCAATATAATAGGTTTCATGTAATACACCGTTTTTATAAAACTCAAATGCAACATCAAAGCCCGTCGGAGGGAAAAACACAAAATTTTGAAAATTATCTGAAAAATAAAAATCAGACTTATATGCCCAGGACCGTATGCCCTTTACGGTATATATAACCTTAGGTGGGTTTGAATTATCGTAAAGGACAGCCCTTTCGTTACTGTCATCAGAGTCAGGATTGAAATAGAAAACCCTGCTCCCGTCATCTGATTGAACCTGAAAAGGAGTAGGTGCTATCCATTCATCAGCTGCAGCATTTGTTATGCCAAAGAGGAGCACCAGAATAAAAACAAACAGCAAACGCTTAATCTTCATCTATTATATCTCACTCAATAGAATTCGACTTCATTATACCAAATACCCTAACTAAATTTATGATATCATCAGATGTAACAATTAGTGTAGTATTTCGTATAATTAGCTTATTTTACCATAGTTTTATTAGCTTTGTAAAATGTATTATCGCGGTGCTCCTCTCGATTTTCTGCTGCGGCAATGTGCCACTTCATCATCGGCGTATCTCGCAAATGGTTTGTCCGGATGATTTTTATCCGTCCATTTATCAAAATACATAGTATAAGAAACACATTTTTCCATCCGGCATTTGAAACGGTGTTTAAGCCATCTTTGACATAGAGGAATGACCCAGGAATTATTTGTATGCCTACGAACAACCTTCATCAGTAGCTCATAGTCATATTGCCAAACAAACCTTCGATATCAAATGTCAGTACTCAATCATAACTTCCAGCATCTTTGTCTGTTACTGCCAAAGCATCAATAGCAACTTTCCCAGACTCTGATAAAGATAGACTTTTACTTTTTATTCCACAATTTATCAAATATTTGTAGATTTAGCTGTCAATTTGTTGCTAATTGTGGTATAATATTTTAAATAATGTTATTTTGTGGTTCTTGTAGGAAAACTAAATATATGACAGCAAAAATTGGTGCAAGGTGAACCCAATAGCCACCTTCCGATAAAAGGTGCTGCTTAGTCTGACATAGTCAGATTATCGCTGACTATCATAAACATACAGTACTGAATGATCAAGGATAAGGAGAGGGTAAAATGGCAGAACCAATGTATGATTTAACAAATGCGCTGAATAGCATTAACCGAAATCTGAATATTGTTAATGACAATGTACAGCAAACGGCGATAATGGTTGATCAAGTGCAAAGCAAAGTAGACACTGTCGACAGCAACGTTAAGGTCGTTTACAACGAGGTGGAGAAACTGGCCCGTGAGTTCTATGATTATGTTCAAAAGGCTGAAAGTCAGCACAATCTTTCTGTTGCTGAAACTCGTCTTGTAAAAATAAGGCAGGAACTCGAAACCAAGTTTGGTCACTACTCCGAAATTCGACGTACTATCGTTGGCGTACTGCAGGCAAATGATCTTGATATTATCCGCAGGGAAACCATTACTTCGGCCACCGAGGAATTGATGATTTCTGCGCCGGGGTATTGGCTCGCACCTGCACTTGTCGCGCTTGCGGCTTGGATAAACGATAATAAGGAGCTTGCCGACAAGGCAGTTAGAGAAGCATTACATCGTAACGACGAAAAAACCTCTCTTCTGTTTGCACTGATCTGCCGCCGCGCAGACAGGAAATCATCATGTATTAAGTGGATTCAAAGGTATCTTGCCAATCAAAATGAAGAAGACTTGGACAGAAAAACGATTATTATACTTGACGCTTTTGCATCAGGTCTTTTAGGAGCTGATTCAGAGGGCATTATTGCAAAACAGCTAAACGAGTGGATGAATCGGCTGCAGGATAAGGCGGGTTTTGTTGAGCGGCAAATAGAACAGTGGTCAGAAGCGATTAATCTTAAGCGCAGTACATATTCCGACGGATACGAATACCTCCGTAAGTATAGCAAGACATGGCCAAAACTTCAGTATATCATGGAAGGGGCTTATCTTCACGCTAATATGCTCGATTACTTTGAAAAAATCTTCAACAGGCAGTCTTCGGGTTCTGCGCTGAAAGAGCAGCTTGATGAGATACTGGATACTCTTGTCACTGAATTTGATGACGAAGAACTCCCGCTACGTGAGGAAGAAAGACTTAACCAGCTTATTATTGAATACAATGGCGATTTAGCACGCGCAAGACAAACAATGCAGATGGAAAAGACAGCTTTCGAAACACATAAAGACTTTACGCAGTTGTTAACCGGGGCAGCGATGAACCCAGAATTAGTCCATGCGAGTGTATCTACGCAGAAATTTGCAATAGCACTTTCCCGTGACTGGATTGCCGACGCCTATAACGACGTTATTGCGAAAAACCGTATGGAAATTCCTCACGAGATCGAAATTAACGTCGATAACTTTAACGATACCACTATAGATGGAAAGAATGAAGCTGAACTATTAAAAAAATGGGAGACGCTTGTCAACCGAGAAAAGGAGAGCATTTTATCTCAGAATGTTCTCAATACGTTTCAGAAGTTTTGCCTTGTTGGTGGGGCGGCCATTGGCTTTATTGGATTGATTTCCTGTCTTGCCGGTCAGGTTTTCCTGGGATTAATCGCCATCATTGCTGGGGGCGGCATGGTTATCAAGCATTTTACCAAGAAAAAGGATATTGATACCCGCCGAAAGAACATCGAAATCCAGTTTGCTGAAAAACTTGAAAAAGGCGCACAGATTATTCGTGCTACACTCGCAGAGGTGGTTGATTTCCGTTCCGAATTCGCTGAAAAGGATAGTGAAAGCAAGAAAGTTATCGACTTCCTGGAGCAGATCAAACCCGAACAGTATATTAATAAACTGTCGGATACCACCCGTCGTATTCACACTGCTAACTGACAATATAGTTCATTTTGTGGATAAATGATAAATATGCAATTGGAAGTTATTCAACCCAAATCTCACAAAAATAACTATACATGCAACTGCTTGAATATATATTTAGTAGCTCAAAGTTTAATGAAAACCAAAGCTATCTAAAGAAAATGATAATTGAGACAGGAGGATATTTCAATGGATAAAAGGAGAATGTTACCTTACGATCTGGAAAAAGTATCTGCCGACAATATCAACCCCGATTCAAATAAAGAGCATAAAAGTATGCAGGATAACGAACCAAAATCACCCCTTGCATACGGATTGCCTTCCTGGAGCATAGAACCCCCGGCAGTCGTAGTTCGAAGGAAGGTGAGGATATTATGATGAGCCCTTCAACATTGAAGCCACCTGCTACATATGCTGAATGGGTGGAACTACTCGATAAGCTCAGAAAAAAAGATGATGATTATGGCGTTATGGAGGCTATGCATAAAGGTACGATAGTTTGGCAATCGGGTGTAGCCGAGCGTTTTTCCCAAAAACTCATCGACACCATTAATGACCGTATGAATGCCGCCGTTGATAAATTCCAAAAAGATATGGGAAGAACGAACGGTCATGAGGGAGCGATTATTCAGGCGCTTCTTTCTCTTCGTAAAGAATTCAGTTTCCTGTACCAGGTTATAAACTTGCCTGTTATCCCTGAAAAAGACAGGCCCCGCTATTGCAGCCTTGTCCGTGAGCAAGCCGATAAAGCGCAATCCTCACTCGAGGATTCGGCTAAAAAGGACAGAACCGGTAAAATGGCGAGCATTGTCAAAAACCACAAAGTAAACAATTTTTAACCACGGAGGAGAAAAACTATGAGTACACTTTCCAAGTGCAAAGAACTGCTGAAGCAGTATTCGACAGCACGCATTCCATTCATTGCAATAAACACAATTGAACGCGGCCGAACGCTCGAACTTCTGAGGGATGTTTCTAATTCTTTGTCGCTTGCGTTTTATGTGCATACCCTTTCAAAAGGCATGTATGAACTTAACACCGGTAAAGTTGTCAATGAAGACAAAACCGTTTACGGTGCCATAGATTTTATGAGCGAACAGATGAAGCGGCGACAGTATCTTACTCTTGTTCTTACCGAAACGCCCGACCTTAGTTCAGACAACAGCGATTCCCGTCAAATGCTCGACCTGGTTACACTTGCAGAAGAATCCGGTGGTGTTGTGATTGTTCTTACGAATAATCCCATCTGGAATCAGTTGCAGCGCTTGGGCATGGTAATAAAATTGGATCCACCTGATGAGGATGAGATGTATGAAATTATAAAAGAGTACATCGATGATTATAGAAATGAAATCAGTATTGAATGGGACAATAGCGACATTCGTGAAGCGGCTGCCGCACTGGCAGGCGTTACCCGCATAGAGGCACAGAATGTCATTGCGGCGCTTATTGCAAATAAAAAGATAACAAAGGAAGATCTGGCTGAAGTTCGTTCTTCAAAAGACAGACTCTTTTCCA
>JAAYNX010000098.1 GCA_012520615.1 Clostridiaceae bacterium
CTTATTGGCTTATTGGCTTATTGGCTTATTTATTGACTTATTGACTCATTACCCTATTGACTCACGGGATAAAATCAAACTCTATCTCACCTATTCTTACCGTGTCGCCTTCTTCAATTCCCTTTTCTTCAAGAGCCTCTATTACTCCCATATTTTTCATTACACGCTGGAAGTATTGGAGTGATTCTCTATCATCAAAATTAACAGAGCCTAATATTTTGTTTATCCATGATCCTTCGACAACATAAATTTCATTCTCCCGTTTTATGGTAAATTTGGGCTCGTCTTTTTCGGGAAGAATCTCTATTTCTTCTTCCGGATCAAATAACACGACTTCAGGTAATGTCTTTAACTGTTCATAAGTATATCTCATTAAATCATCAACGCCCTGATTGGTTGCGGCAGAAATTTCAAATACCTTATATCCTCTGCTCTCCATTTCGTTTCTGAACTTTTCCAGCTTCTCCTGCTCGAAAAGAGCATCAATTTTATTGGCCGCAATTACCTGGGGCCTTTTTGCCAACTCGGGATTATACAGCTCAAGCTCACGGTTTATGACTTCAAAATCCGAAATAGCATCACGACCGTCTGTCTCGGCAACATCAATTACATGTATTAAAAGTCTGGTCCGCTCCACATGCCGTAAAAAGTTATGCCCTAGGCCAGCTCCTTCATGAGCACCTTCTATAAGCCCGGGTATATCGGCAATAACAAAGCTTCCTCCCTCACCTAATGACACTACTCCTAAATTCGGAGTCAATGTTGTAAAGTGATAATTAGCAATCTTAGGTCTGGCTGAAGATACAACCGAAAGTAATGTGGATTTGCCTACATTGGGAAAACCAAGAAGACCCACATCGGCAATCAGTTTAAGCTCCAGAATTGCTGTAAACTCCTGACCAGGGCTACCGTTTCTGGCAAAGTTGGGTACCTGGCGGGTCGGCGTGGCAAAATGCTGATTTCCAGCTCCGCCTTTACCTCCCCGCGCTATTATAATCTCTTGCCCTTCGTCGGATATGTCGGCAATAATTCTGCCTGTTTCCTTATCCTTAACAAGGGTGCCCACAGGAACCCTTACCACAAGGTTGTTTCCGCTTTTGCCGCTCCTGTTGCGCTTGCTGCCGTTTTCTCCTCTTTCGGCTACATACTTTCTTTTATAGCGAAAATCCATCAAGGTTCTAAGACCTGTATCAGCTTTGAAAACAACATTCCCTCCGGCTCCTCCGTCGCCCCCGTCCGGGCCTCCATTAGGAATATACTTTTCCCGCCTGAAAGAAACGGCCCCATCTCCGCCGTCACCGGCTTTTATGAAAATTTCCGCAAAATCAATAAACATATTTCCCTCCAAAGTGGAAGACGTATAGTTTTTGCATAGACTGATTATACGATAAAAAAGGGACGATAACCTCGTCCCTTCCCATACCAGTATAACCTGTCTCTAAGCAGAATAAACGCTTACCTTTTTTCTTGTTTTATCGAGCCTTTCAAACTTCACCTTACCGTCGATGAGAGCATACAGTGTATCATCACTGCCTATCCCAACATTGGTACCGGGATGAATTTTGGTGCCTCTTTGCCTTACCAGTATATTTCCTGCTAATACAGGCTGACCGTCGCCTCTTTTCGTACCTAATCTCTTAGATTCGCTGTCACGACCGTTCTTTGTGCTACCCATTCCCTTTTTATGAGCGAATAGCTGCAGATTAATTCTGATCATGGCTACACCTCCTTAATACTAACGTGTATATGTTTCGAGTAATCATTTTCAATTTGCTTAAGGCCTATTTCCATAGTCTTAAGAATAATCTGGGCCGTAGCCCAATCTTCAGCGGCCATATCTTCTGGCAAATTCATTGTAAGATTGCCATCGGACTCTTTATAGGTGTTAACCCCACAGAGTTCTTCCAATCCACCGAGAGCTGTATATCCCACAGCTGATATTGCTGCGCATACCATATCATACTCTCCGTTTTTTGCCGCTCCTGCATGGCCTCTGATGCTAAATCCTATAATATCTCCGTTGTTCAAACGGTTAATCACAGCTTTGGTCATAACCTTATGCGTTGATCTTTTCGATCTGAACCTTTGTGTATGGCTGTCTGTGACCCTGCTTTCTGCGATAGCCCTTTTTAGGCTTATACTTGAAGACAATAATCTTCTTAGCTTTGCCCTGGCCTAACACCTTAGCAGAAACGGAAGCTCCGTCAACAGGATTACCTGTTAAAAGCTCGCCTTCTTTAGACACTGCAAGTACTTTGTCAAAAGTATAATTCTCTCCTTCAGAAACTGAAAGTTTCTCAATGAAGACAACATCGCCTTCTTGAACTCTGTACTGCTTGCCGCCTGTCTCGATGACTGCGTACATAAATTGCACCTCCTCCTACCAATCTCGCCTAGAAGGGACAGTATGCTAAAATGATACGCATATCTGATTTACATACCCTTTTTCGTGCGGTTGCCGTTATATTGTAGCACAGAGGTTATTTCATGTCAAAGGGGAATTTTTTATCGACGGTGTCAAATTGTTGTTGGTTTCAGTCTGTTATGATCTTGTATTCTGTATCCTGTCCATGGCTTTTATGACATTTTCACGGTTCGCGAAGGCTGTCAGGCGGAAAAA
>JAAYNX010000104.1 GCA_012520615.1 Clostridiaceae bacterium
GTTGACGGCCCTGATGCCCGAAAACATGCCCTAAGAGGCTCATTGTTAAGTGAATCGTGGAATAAATGCGATTAAAAATTACAGGATTAGTCTATTCTTCTTTTCCCTACAGTAAATTGACGCTATCAAAATCAATTCATCTATTGATTAAAAAGGAAATTTGTGATAATGTATTAATGTAAACGCTTGCACAAAAATTATTCTTGTACACATAGCCTAAAATCTGTGACATACGAAATACCAATTGATTACTTATTCTTATTTCACCAGGGAAAAGTCCTGAAACGGACAATTTAATTTGATCTGATTGTGCTTGCACAATTTGAAAAGTTAATATCTCAAGGAGGAAGGAAATGAAAAAGTTTTTAGCTCTACTCTTAGTCATGGTATTGACAGTATCCATGGCAGCTTGCGGCTCGCAGGCCCCAAGTGTTGAAGCCACATCCAAAACACCCGAATCATCAGCGCCGACAGAATCATCCACGACATCTAAAGCTCAGGAAATATACTTTTTAAACTTCAAACCGGAAATTGCAGAAGTCTATGGCAAAATTGCAGCTGATTATGAAGCTGAAACTGGTGTTAAAGTTAATGTTGTTACAGCGGCCGCAGGTACATATGAGACAACATTAAAATCAGAAGTTGCGAAAGCGGATGCACCAACCATATTCCAGATAAACGGACCAGTTGGATTCCAAGGCTGGAAGGATTATTGCCTGGATTTATCAGGAACAAAATTCTATGAATATTTGTCCGATAAGAGTCTGGCAGTAACAGAAGGCAACGGTGTATATGGTATTCCTTATGTTGTTGAAGGTTATGGAATCATATACAATAACGCAATAATGAACAAGTATTTTGCACTTGATAGCAAGGCTGTATCAATTACATCGGCTGATCAAATCAAAGACTTTGCTACTTTAAAAGCAGTTGTTGAAGATATGACTGCAAATAAAGATAAGTTGGGTATTGAAGGAGTATTTGCATCAACTTCTCTTAATCAGGGTGAACAATGGAGATGGCAAACCCATTTGGCAAATTTACCGTTATATTATGAATTCAAAGATAATAAAGCTTATGACAATACTGTATTGGCAGGATTAGCATCCAACGAGATCGAATTCAAGTACGGTAACAATTTCCGCAATATTTTTGATCTTTATATTAACAATTCAATTACCGCTAAAGGGCTTCTTGGAAGTAAGTCTGTAAATGACTCTATGGCTGAGTTTGCTCTTGGTAAGGTTGCAATGGTGCAAAACGGGAACTGGGCATGGAGCCAAGTTTCAGGTGTTGAAGGAAACTCTGTAAAGTCTGAAGATATTAAATTTATGCCTATTTACACAGGTGTAGCAGGTGAAGATAAGCAAGGCCTCTGTATAGGAACTGAAAACTATCTTGCTATCAACAGTAAAGTTTCCAAAGAGAAGCAGGAAGCTTCCATTGCATTCTTAGAATGGCTCTTCTCCAGTGAAAAAGGTAAGAGCTATGTAACAAACGAGCTTGGTTTCATTGCTCCGTTTACTACATTTGAGGATGATGAGAAGCCGTCCGATCCACTTGCTAAGGAAGTCTTAGCTTGGATGGAAAAGGATGGAGTTACCTCTGTTGCATGGACTTTTGCAGCTTTCCCAAGCGAAGAATTCAAAAATTATTTTGGAGATGCTCTGCTTGAATACGCTCAAGGCGGAATCTCATGGGATGAAGTCGCAACTGTAGTTAAAGATTCATGGGAATTAGAGAAAGCTAAGTAATCTTTCATTTAAATTTATTCTACACTACTCCGGACAAAAGTTCGGAGTAGTGTGATATTCCGGTCATAACGGCATCTTGCCAGAATCACCTTTTCCAAGAGGAGAGATTTTATGCAGAAGGCACTTAAAAAATATTTCCCTATATTTGTGTTACCTACTTTACTTGCTTTTTTGATATCTTTTCTGATTCCCTTTATTATGGGCATATATTTATCTTTTACTGAGTTCACCACAGTAATGGATGCTAAATGGGTGGGGTTGGACAATTACATTAAAGCATTTAAATCAAATAAAGAGTTTATTAATGCACTTTGGTTTACAGTGAAATTTACTATTGTTTCTGTTATTACAATTAATTTTTTTGCATTTACAATTGCTATTATCCTTACACGGGGGAAAAAAGGCACTAATTTTTTCCGAACAGTATTTTTTATGCCGAATCTAATCGGAGGCATTGTATTAGGGTACATATGGCAATTAATAATTAACGGTATTCTATATAAAATGCAAATAACGCTGACCTTTGACCCGAAATACGGGTTCTGGGGGTTGGTTATACTGATGAACTGGCAATTAATTGGCTATATGATGATTATTTATATAGCCGGTATACAAAGCATACCCGGTGAACTTATTGACGCAGCCAAAGTCGATGGAGCAGGTCCGCTGAAAGTATTAAGGCATGTAACTATACCCACAGTTATGCCATCTATTACTATTTGCCTGTTCTTGACTCTGACAAATTCATTTAAACTCTTTGATCAAAATCTGGCATTGACTAACGGAGCACCATCAAAGAAGACTGCAATGCTCGCTCTTGACATATACAATACTTTCTACGGCAGGACTAACTGGGAGGGAGTTGGTCAGGCTAAGGCAGTTATATTCTTCATTCTGGTGGCAGTCATAGCATTTACACAGCTTATGCTTACCAGGAGCAGGGAGGTAGAAAGTTAATGAATAAAAAACAAAAAATTATTGACTATATCATTGTATTTATAATGTCATTGCTTACCGTTGCCTTTTTAGCTCCTATTTTCATAATATTATTAAATTCCTTCAAAGGGAAGTTTTTTATAGCTGAAGCTCCCTTCAAACTTCCTGGTAACGATACTTTTGTAGGGTTGCAGAATTATATCGACGGTATAGCAAAAACGGGTATAATCCAGTCTTTTGGATGGTCGTTGTTTATAACAGTATTTTCTGTGTTAGTAATAATTGTTGCTACGTCTATGACCGCTTGGTATACATCAAGACAGAATAATAATTTTAACAAAGGTTTGTATTATCTTTTCACTTTTTCTATGATTGTTCCGTTTCAAATGGTTATGTTTACAATGTCCAAGATGGCAAATGTTCTTCACCTAGATAATCCCTTAGGGATAATTGTTATTTATTTAGGATTTGGAGCAGGATTATCGGTATTCACCTTCACGGGCTTTGTGAAAACAATTCCCATAGAAATTGAAGAAAGTGCAATGATGGATGGATGCAAGCCACTGCAGACTTATTTTAAGGTTGTTTTTCCGATACTTCGTCCCACAGCTATTTCTGTGGCTATACTAAACGCCATGTGGATATGGAATGACTATCTGCTGCCGTATTTGGTTATAGGTACAAAATATAAAACCATACCCATTGCAATTCAGTACCTTAAAGGTGGCTACGGCTCTATTGATATGGGAGCTATGATGGCAATGCTGATACTGGCGATAGTTCCCATCATTATTTTTTATCTAATATGTCAGAAGTATATTATTAAAGGTGTTGTAGAAGGAGCAGTTAAGTTCTGATAAACAATTGCTCCAAATCGGAAGATACAAGATGAACTAAGGAGATGGCATGTGCGAAGCGTAGCCTGTTAGCAGCTAACAGCCGCTATACTTACATTAAATATTGTTAAAGAAAGTCTTCGCACAGTTGGTATAGCGCACATGCCATCACCTGGAGGTCTTGGCTGTTGGATTAATGGGCTAATTAGAGCAGTTATACTGTCAAATCTACATGCTGGATGGTGCCTGCTTGGCCATTCTCTTTAAGGAAAACGCCCGTTGAACGAATCAGACCCAATGAATCGTTCGCAGAGTTTTTCATGCCAAACTCGGAGCGGACATTGCCAAGATAAATAGCGCCTACCCCAACTTGCCCTAATGCTAGAAGAGTCTTGTTCCCTTCTTCATCCAGAGTCCATATTCTTAGTTTATTAAATATCTCATCATTCTCGTCTATCCAACCGTTTTGGTCTTCATCATAAACGGCAAGTTCGTTAAAACCATTGCCGCTTTGAGGCCCGAAAAGCTCGCTTCCATCGTCGATGATATTGTTGTTGTTGCGGTCTAAAGCTAGAAAGCCTGAACCAAATCCAGTAAAGGCGATATTATCTTTTTTGCCATCACAGTCAATATCAAAAGAGTAATTTCTATCACCGAGGGACGCTGAAGCATTTTCAAAATTAATTACAAGAGGATCAATTAGAGCATCTCCTGCGCGGATGGATATATGATGATAACTCATAAACTCACGACTGACATTAAAATTCAAGTTAAAGTTTATAGTACGACCATCCTCGGTTACCACGCTTCCGGATGAGCTAAATGACATGCTTTCAGCCTCACGATAAAATTCTTGCCTGTCATACTTGAGCCCCCAACCTAAAGGTTGCCTAATAGGTACCTGGCCTTGCTCATGATTAGCTTTAACATTTTCTAGCTCATCAAGATCTTCCTTGTCCATCTTTTCGGTATCAAAGACCTTCAATTTGATTTTTTTCCCGGTAAGGACGTAAATGAACTTTTCTATCAGCCGTATTTTTTCCTTATCCTTTTCACTAAGGGAAAGCTCGCTGTCATCAGAAACCTTGTCCGGGCGTGCAATGGCGGCGTTTTGTTGAAGCGCTTTTCCTTGCTCTGATATGTCGAGGGAAATGTTATCATTTGTAATTTGATTCTGTTCCTGAGTCCAGAACTGAATTGTTTCTTTTGCAGAGTGCTGCTTAACAGCAGACCACTGGGCGTTCATCTGAACGCGTGAATCCGCAATTTTCATAAGACATGCCTCCTTGCAAATCAACTATCCATAGTTATGAAATTGTTATTAAATATATCGGTATTTTCACGTAATGCATAAAGCAGTATTTTATTGTATGAAAGCAGAAATTAATATAACAACCAAACCAATTATGAATTTAAATAGTGTAGGCCTTTTTGTTGATTTATAATAGGTATAAACCCTTCTAAAGGCAACAGATATCACAAAGTGGATATCAAGGAGAATAAATGATATAGTTTTTACATAAATAAAGTAATTATTTAAGCATAAGTACAAGGGATATTAAGATGTTTAAAAAGGCAAGGAATTATAATGAGTAATTGGGACGATTTTGTAAGTGAATGTTCTCAATGTAAAAAGTGCGGACTTCATGCGAATAGAAAAAATGTTGTTATAGGAAGGGGGCTAAATAAGCCAGCTCCAATTCTTTTTGTCGGAGAGGGCCCGGGTGAGCAGGAGGATATTCAGGGTGAAGCCTTTGTAGGTAGAGCCGGGAAACTCCTCGATCTTCTTTTAGATGCATTGGAGTTTAAGGCAGAGGACTATTATATTGCCAATGTTGTTAAATGCCGCCCCCCTGAAAACCGCATTCCCACCAAGGATGAGGTTGAAGCCTGCATGCCATGGCTAAGATACCAGTTTAGCGTAATAAAGCCGTCAATAGTTGTATGCCTTGGAGCAACGGCTGCTAAGGCCATAATAGATAATGATGTTAAAATAACTAAAATCCGTGGTAACTGGATAGACAAGCAGGGAAAAATACTGATTATGCCCACATATCATCCGGCGGCGATACTTAGGGATATTCGTAAGCGAGAGGATTTCTACCTCGACATAAAAAAGGTGCGGGAAAAACTTTTCCATATGAATTCCGGCACCAATTAAGCATGAACACTTTAACTTGTCCATATGCATATCATAGAATATGAACTTTACCCCAAGAAGAGGCTTAAAGATGCTATACTTAGATAATGCGGCTACCTCTTTTCCAAAGCCAGTGGAAGTCTATGACAGGATGAATCTTTTTATCAGGGAGGAATGTGCCAATCCAGGGCGTTCGTCTCATGAAATGGCAAGGTCTTCAGCCGCATGGGTTATGAAAACCAGAGAGGCTTTAGCAAGTCTTTTTAATATTGATAATCCTCTTAGGATAGGATTTACCGCAAATGCTACATATGCGCTGAATATGGCTATACAGGGAGCCCTAAAAAAGGGTGACCATGTAATAACCACTGCAATGGATCATAATTCTGTTCTGAGACCTTTATGCGAGCTAAAGAAAAAAGGTATTATAGATTATACTATTATTATGCCGTACAATTCTTACGGATCGATAGACCCTTTTGCGGTGTCTAAGGCTGTGAAACCCAATACAAGATTAATTGTCTTAACGGCTTCCTCCAATGTTACCGGAACGATTTTGCCATATAAAGAAATCGGCGAGATAGCACGGAAAAAAGGTATTCTTTATCTGATAGATGGTGCCCAAGGAGCCGGTGTATTACCTTTGGATGTTAAGTCTATGAATATTTCAATGCTGGCGTTTCCCGGACACAAAGGCCTTATGGGGCCCCAAGGGACAGGAGGGCTGTATGTAAATGAGAATGTTAATCTTACTCCTATTATACAAGGGGGGACGGGAAGCCACTCCTTCGAAACATTCCAACCGCTTTTTATGCCCGACATGATAGAATGCGGCACATTAAACACCCCGGGTATTGTAGGTCTAGGTGCAGGTATAGACTTTATATTAAAGACCGGTACTGATGCTATACTAAAGAGAAAAGAGATACTTCTTGCCAAGCTGTACGAAGGGCTGGCAGTTCACAGAAGGATTAAGCTGTATTCAACTGTAGAAGGCCATAGAAACAGCGGAATAATTGCATTTATTATTGATGGAATGGACTCTTCGGAAACTGCCGATCTTTTGGATTCAAGATACCATATTGCTGCAAGACCGGGCTTCCATTGCGCTCCTTTGGCACACAAAGCACTAGGTACAGAAAAAACTGGGATGGTAAGATTAAGTTTAGGATATTTTAACACCCCTGACGAAATCCAATATACCATTGACAGTATAAAAGAAATTGCGAAATTGTAATGGCCTAAATATCAATGAATGTGATTTCGGGCAACGAACCAAGCCTGAAAGGAATTATGACATTGCCTATTCCACGGCTTATATAAACTTGGTTACCGTTTATTTTATGAAGTCCTTTTCGGTATCCTGCCTTACAAGTTTCTTCTTTTCTGAAAATTTTGTATTCTAAGTCGAAAGGCATCCAAATCTGACCGCCGTGGAAATGGCCCGTCAGCAATATGTCGATTTCTCCGGGTATTAAGGACAAAGCAACTTCAGGGTTATGGCTGATTGCTATGGTAAAATCAGCATCCTTATTCCTTTTTGAAAGGGCAAGATCTTTGTCAGGGTAGCCGCGTCTGTAATCATCTATACCAACGAGGTTTATGCTTTTCCCGCCTTTTTTGAAAGTAAATGAATCATTTTTCAACAGTTTTATTCCTAAGCTTTTTAAATTAAACTCAAAAATCTCTTTTGCCTTTGGGTTTCTTTGAAAGCAAATATGATCGTGATTTCCCAATACAGCAAAGACCGGTATGTTCATTGCTATTTTTTTAATCCAGCGAGAAAAAGAGTAAATGTGCTTTTCCTTATCTATCATGTCTCCGGCTATAATAATCAGATCCGGCTTGTTTTTCAAGATTGCTTTAGCCACGGAATTAGGTGAAACCAATATAAGGCCAATATGAACATCGGAAATCAAAGCTATCCGAATATTTAAATTCTTATGGGAAATATTCAGATATTCGGATTTTAAGTGCCTAGCCTGAAGCACCATTACCAATATCAATAATAAAGCCGCTATAAGGGAATAATACAAATTCTGTCACCCCCTTAATCAGCTTATCATATGTTTTTTACACCGACAAGATTTAGGAGCGGATTACATTTGTTTTTCCAATATTTTGAATTATACTAAACAAGGGTGGATGGAAGATTACGGATAAACATCTTGTTTACTAAGAGCAAGTAGTGTTAAATAAGTATTAGTACAACGTTTAAATAAAGGCAAATCCTACTATACTTCATCTTTAGTAAAATGTTTGGAACGTTGTGCCAGCGAGCAATAGGTGCGAATATATCATCCTGGAATTTAGGAGGAATGCAAGATGAAAAGAGCCATTATTATTGTTTTGGACAGTCTTGGCGTGGGAGAACTGCCTGATGCCGCATCCTATGGAGATGTCGGGAGCGATACCTTGGGGAACATTACCATAGCAATGAAAAACGAACCTTGGTATAAGCTTGAAAACCTAACGAAATTGGGGTTAGGACATATTGATGGTGTCAAACTCATAGAAAAGGCAGAATACCCATTGGGGGCAGTGGGCCGTCTAGGTGAAGTATCAAAGGGTAAGGATACTACCACAGGACACTGGGAAATAGCCGGAATAGTATTGGATAGCGCATTTCCGACTTATCCTGATGGGTTTCCCGATGAAGTAATCGACGCCTTTGAAAAAGCGGTGGGAAGAAAGTGTATAGGTAATTATCCTGCTTCGGGAACTGCTATTATTGAGGAGCTCGGAGAAGAGCATATGAAAACAGGATACCCTATTGTTTATACTTCAGCCGATAGTGTATTTCAGATTGCCGCTCATGAGGAGATTATTCCCATAGAACAGCTTTATGATATGTGTGAAAAAGCCCGAAATCTATTAACAGGAAAGCATGCAGTGGGAAGGGTTATTGCTCGTCCTTTCGAGGGTAAACCCGGAAGTTTTAAGCGTACCGATAGAAGACGGGATTTTTCATTAAAGCCAATTAAAAAAACGGTTTTGGATTTTGCCAAGGAACAGGGCTTGGAAGTAAGAGGTGTAGGAAAAATAGAGGATATCTTTTCCGGGCAGGGCATTACTCATGCTGTTCATATCCATGGAAATATGGACGGTGTAGATCGGACGATTGAATGGATTAAGGAAGATTTCTCCGGGATTCTTTTTACTAACCTTGTGGATTTTGATATGCTGTATGGGCACAGGAATAATGTGGAAGGATATGCCCGTGCCATAGAGGATTTCGATAGACGCCTGCCTGAAATAATGGGTGAAATGAAGGAAGATGACATACTTATAATAACAGCGGATCACGGATGTGATCCCACAACCGAGAGCACAGACCATTCAAGAGAATATGTGCCCTTGTTAATCTATGGAAAGTCCGTTAAGAAAGGTGTAAACCTTAAAACCAGGGAGAGCTTCTCAGATATAGCAGCTACGGTTGCCGAGTATTTGGGTGTTGAGGCTCAAATTGAAGGCAAGAGCTTTTTAAAAGAAATATTAATATAGGTTGCGCTGATTTTGGTGTCATTCTGAATGGAGCGAAGTGGAATGAAGAATCTTGCGTGTTAAATTAAAAGATTCTTCGCTGTGCTCAGGATGACAGTATATTCATAGTGACATCCTGAGAAGGAAGGTTGAGTTTTCATGAGAATGGTAGATATCATCATTAAAAAGAAGGAAGGATTAAAGCTTTCCAAGGAAGAAATAGAGTTTTTCGTCAAAGGTGTAACTGATGGTTCAATTCCTGATTATCAGGCCAGCGCACTTTTGATGGCCATTTGTCTAAGAGGCATGGATAAGGAGGAAACCCTGAACCTCACACTGGCAATGGTGGCCTCCGGAGATTGTATTGACCTGTCGCCTATTCCTAAAATTAAGGTTGACAAACATAGCACGGGAGGAGTGGGGGATAAGACTACAATGATTCTTGGGCCAATGGTAGCAGCATTGGATATTCCTGTTGCCAAGATGAGCGGCAGGGGGCTAGGTCATACGGGAGGTACTATTGATAAACTTGAATCAATACCCGGGTTTAACACCGAGCTTTCTCAGGAAGAATTCATAAGAATTGTTCGGGATATAGGTTTAGCCGTGGCTGGACAGACCGGGAATCTGGTTCCCGCCGATAAAAAACTATATGCCCTCAGGGATGTTACCGGAACCGTAGAAAGTATACCGCTTATTTCTGCAAGCATAATGAGCAAAAAGCTAGCTGCTGGAGCCGATGCAATTGTTCTTGATGTAAAGGTGGGAAGCGGTGCCTTTATGAAGACAGTGGATGATGCGCAGAAACTGGCAAAAGCTATGGTAGAAATCGGAACGGGAGCTAAGCGTAAAACCGTAGCGATTATAACCGATATGGACCGTCCTCTGGGCAAGGCTATCGGAAACGCACTGGAGGTTAAAGAAGCCATAGAGGTGCTTTCAGGTCACGGTCCCGATGATATAACCGAGGTTTGCATTACTCTGGCAGCGAAAATGCTGGAACTGGCAGGGGTAGGTGACTTTGAAAGATGTGCCGAGCTGGCCAAGGGAACCATAAAAGACGGCAGCGCTCTAGATAAGCTCAGGCAAATGATAAAAGCCCAAGGAGGCAATGAAGAAGTTGTTAACGATACGAGCCTTCTTCCCACAGCCCAATATACTGCCGAGTATAAAGCAAATTCAGCGGGATATATCTCTGCAATAATCTCCGACAAATTGGGCATGGCATCAATGCTCTTGGGAGCCGGAAGAGCAACCAAAGAAAGTTCTATCGACCCGGGAGCGGGTATTACTCTATTAAAAAAGCCCGGAGATACGGTGAATGCAGGGGAGCCAATAGTGATACTTCATGCCAACTCCCAAGCACTATTTGAAGCATCTTTCAAAGAACTGGACGAAGCGGTAAGGATAAGCGTTGAAAAACCTTCTGAAACACCGCTAATAATTGATATTATCCAATAAATTTTTTTTAAAGCTGAATAACCCCGATAAGCCTGCATATAGTTTTTATGGATAAGTCTATGGAGTGATATCTATGAAAGGTAAGTGCAGGTTTATTTTGTCGCTTATACTGTTAATTTGTTCAGCATCAGGAATCATAGCTTTTGCCGATGATTCCGATGCTCTCACAGGTACATATGATTCAGAAATTTCTATTATGACCATTCAATCCCCGGAAGATGGAAGCCAAGATGTTGTAGCGCAGGATGGAGAAACGGCAGGAGTAGCTCCTCAATTTAAGGTAAATGCAAAGGCAGCTATATTAATTGAGGCAGAAACAGGAAAAGTTTTGTTTTCATACAATGAAAA